>CAZMVP010000148.1:0-5287 GCA_964569355.1 uncultured Chromatiaceae bacterium
CCGGCGCGGACACCCTCCCCGGCCGGGGCCTCGGTGGCGATCCTGAGTCCGCGCAACGGCGACACGGTGACATCGCCGGTCAAGGTGGTCATGGATATCCAGGGCATGACGCTGGCGCCCGCCGGCGATGCCGCGCCGGACACCGGGCACCACCACCTGCTCGTCGACACGCCGGTGCCAGCCGACCTGTCGCAGCCGATTCCCGCCGACGAACACCACATCCACTTCGGCAAGGCCCAGACGGAAACCGAGATCACGCTGGCGCCCGGCACCCACACGCTGCAACTCCTGCTCGGCGACAGCAACCACGTTCCGCATGACCCGCCGGTCATGTCCACGCCGATCACGATTACCGTCAAGTAGCCGGATGGTGACCATGCTTGGCCTGTCATTCCAGCCGAGCTGAGCTTCCCGAGGGTGGCATGGAGGCCAATCCCGCAGTGAGTGCCAAGCCGGGACTGAGCGGCATGGCGCTGTACCTGCCGCGCTACCGGGTGGACCTTGAACAGTGGTGCGCCTGGACCGGCGCCGACTGGCGGAAGATCAGCAACGTGGTCGGTTCCGGCTTCCGGCTGCTCGGTCCGCGCCAGAGCATCTACACGATGGCGGCCAACGCGCTGCTCCGGCTGATCCGCAATTACGAGGTCGACCCCGGCCGGATCCGTTACCTGGCGCTGGGCACCGAATCGAGCACCGACAACTCCGCCGGTGCAATCATCGTCAAGGGCATGGTGGACGACGCGCTGCGCGCTCTCGGCCTGCCGCCGATCGCCCGCAACTGCGAGGTGCCCGAGTTCAAGCATGCCTGCCTGGGCGGCATCTACGCCCTGAAGGGGGCCGTGCGCTTCCTCAGCACCGATGGCGACGATGGCCTGGCCGTGGTCGTGTGCACCGACAAGGCCCTGTACGAACTCGGCAGCAGCGGCGAGCCCACGCAAGGCGCCGGTGCGGTCGCGATGCTGCTCGAGGCCCGGCCGACGCTGGCCGCGATCGACCTCAGCAAGGCCGGGACCGCCTCCGAGTATCGCGGCATCGATTTCCGCAAGCCGCTGACCGGCCGGCTGAACGGCCATGCGCATTCGCTGGACATCCCGGTCTACAACGGCCGCTATTCGACCAACTGCTACATCGACGAGGTGCGCCGCGCGCTCGACGAACTCTATGCCCGGGGCCGCCAGGAACCGGCGGCCTACCTGCGCAGCGTCGAGGCCGTCTTCATGCATCGGCCCTATGCCCGCATGCCGGAAACCGGCTTTGGCGTGGCGTGGCTGTTCGCGCTCGCCCGCGGTGGCGCCGGCGACCACGAAGAACTGGCAACCTACTGCCGCGGCGCCGGCGTGGCGCTCGGCGACGTGCTGGCGGAGATGCGCGCGGAACCCGCGCTGAACGTGCTCGCCGTCAGCGAGCGCATCGACGACGAGATCTTTCCGCTGACGATGGCGGTGCTGAAGGCCTTCCGGCACAGCGAAGCCTTTGCCACCCAGGTCCAGGCCAGGATGGCCCTCGGCGCCACGTGGATGCGCGAGGTCGGCAACCTCTATACCGGCGCGCTGCCGGCCTGGCTTGCCGCGGGGCTGGCGGATGCCGCCGCCGCGGGGCGCGAGCTGGCCAACCGGCAACTGCTGGCGATCGGCTATGGCAGCGGCAATGCGGCCGACGCGATCCCGCTGACGGTGGTTCCCGGCTGGGAGGCCGCCGCGCGGCGGATCAAGCTCGCCGAGGCGCTCTCGCCCGCGGTCAACGTGAGCTCGGAACAGTACCTCGCGCTGCGCGAAGGTATCGAACCGGCGGACCTGCGCGTTGCGCCGGAGGCGGAGTTCGTGGTCGAGCGCATCGGTTGCCAGGCGGGGCACGCCTTCCAGGACGCCGGGGTCGAGTACTACCGCTACGTGCACTAGCCGCCGCGGACGCGGAGGCCGGGCGCACACAGTTCCACGTCCAGCAACGGCACCCCGGCGTCCACGTAGGCGCGGCGCAGCGCGCGTTCGACTTCGGGTGAATCCGTTACTGCGATACCAAAATCCCCGCCGCCGGCTCCCGAGGGTTTGTAGACCGCCCCGTGCCGGCGCGCAATTTCGCGCAGCCGCTCGTGTGCCGGCGAGAAGATGCCGATGCGTGCCGCTTCGTCGAGCTGGCGCAGGCCCGACTCGTAGCCGTCGATGGCCGTCAGCAACGCGGCCATGTCGTCATCGGCCCAGGCGGCGACGGCCCGGCCGGCATTGGCGCCGAGGCGGCCCATGTGGCTGTCGAAACCAGCCGGATCCTTCTCGCGAAAGGCGCGCAGGCGGCCGAGCATGGCCGGCGTCGAGGCACTCTCGCCGGACCAGGCCGCCACCAGCCTGAGGTGGCGCGGCCAGGCCACGGGCTCGGCCTGCGGCACGCGCAGCGGCGTGCTGCCCGGCGGACGCGGCGCACGGCTGGGCGGGCGGCGCGGCGGCTCGTTGAACTTGATGGCGACCACGCCACCGGCGAGCGAGGTCGCCACGTCGATGCCGCTGCCGCTGCCTCCCTGCAACCGGTGGTGGGCCTCATGGCAGAGCTCGATCAATTCGTCGCGACCCGGCAAGGCATGCCCGGCCCACTTCAGCAGCGCACCCATCAGAGCCACCACGATCGCGGCGCTGGAGCCCAGTCCCAGCTTGATGTGCCGGCCATCAGCGGCGGTCTGGTGGAACTCCCCGCTCTCGAGCTCGATCCGGCAGGGTGGCGTTTCGGAGGGTGACGGCAACAGTCCGCGGCCGGCCAGCACGCCGACGCAGGCCGTCAGCGGCAGGCCGAAGGCGCCGGGTGACGTCCCTTCCCAACGTGGCTCGGCGCCGGGCACGAACCGGAAGCCGCAGCTCACGCCGGATTCGGGGATGACCAGCTGATTGAGGTGCGGTGCGCGGCCGGGCCCGGCATCGTGCTTGCCTGTCGTGGTGGCGATCCGCGCCGTGGCGCGCACGTCCACCGCCACCGCGAGTCCCGGCGCGCCTTCGAGCACGGCGTATTCACCGACGATGACGAGCTTGCCGGGTGCCTGGGCTTCAACCAGCATCGGCGGAGACCCGGGCGGCTTCGCCCAGCCGGCTCTGCAGGATGGCCTGCACGCCGGGCAGCTCCGCGAGCGCGGCGGCCACGGTTGCGGCACTGCCCGGCAGGCAGACGGCCTTGACCTGCGGGCCGGCATCCACGGTGAAGAACACCGGCACGCCCAATCGGCGCAGCTCGCCGATCTTCTGCAGGCAGGCCACCGTGCCGGGCATCCAGTAAAGGAGTGGCGGTCGCGTGGCGAGCATCACGGCGTGCATCTTCAGGCAGTTGTGTTCGGCGATCTCCGCCAACGTTGCGAAGTCGCGATTCCGGACCGCGGCAGTTGCCGCCTCGAGATCACCCGCGTGGGTCCGGACCCACGCGTCGTAATACGGCGAGGTCTGCTCGCTTGCGGCCATGCCGGTCCGGGAGCTGACGGATTTGGCCGCGGTCGAGGTGACCGCCACCACGACCTCGAGCGGCCAGTCGGCCGGTGTGGCCAGCTGTTCGCAGCGCGTGCCGTTCCCGTGGTTCTGCAACAGCACGATGCCCCCCTTGAGCGACCGCGGCGCCGACCCCGAGCCCTGGCGCGCGATGTCGGCCAGTCGCTGCGGATCCAGGTCGAGCCCGAGGGCGGCCACCCCGGCCACCACCAGCGCAGCGAAACCCGAGGCCGACGACGCGAGGCCGGCACCGGTCGGAAAATCGTTGCGGGATTCCACCGTGGCGCGGGTGGCGACGCCGGCCTCCCGGCGCAGCAGGTCGAGACAGGCGGAGACGCGTTCCGCGACGACGGGATCGGCATGGCCGTCCAGGATCACGTGGTCCGCCGGCAGCGCGGGATCGAAGGCCACGGTGGTGGTCGTCGACAGGCCGCCCAGCACGATCGACAGGGAACCGGTGGCGGGCAGGTTGCCCGAGGCCGCCCGCTTGCCCCAATACTTCACGAGCGCCACATTGGGGTGCGCGATCGCAACGGCCCGCATGGGGGCGCCTCCGGGGACGATGGCTACAGGGTCGCGGATTATAGCCTTGCCCGGTTGGCCCGTTCCGCCGGAACCCACTATCCTGTCCACCGTGTCCGCCAGCAGTGCCATCCGACGCATGTCCTTCAGTTCCCGCGCTGACGCCTATGTGGCACGCATCGAAGGCGTGCTGGACGAATTCCTGCCGGACGGCGCGGCCAGCCCCCGGCGGCTGCACGAGGCGATGCGCTATTCCTGCTTCAACGGCGGCAAGCGGATCCGCCCGTTGCTGGTCTATGCCGCGGGCGAGGCGCTCAACGTACCGGTTGACCTGCTGGATGCGCCGGCCGCGGCCATCGAGCTGATGCACAGTTTCTCGCTGGTGCACGATGACCTGCCGGCGATGGACAACGACGACCTGCGCCGCGGCTGCCCGACCACGCACAGGGCCTACGACGAAGCCACCGCGATCCTGGCCGCCGATGCCATGCAGCCGCTCGCCTTCGAGATCCTCGTCAGCCATCCGGCGTTGCGCGCGCAACCCGCGGTGCAGTTGAAACTCGTGGCGCTGGTGGCCGAGGCCTGCGGTTCCAACGGCATGACCGGTGGCCAGTCGCTGGACCTGGCGGCCGAGGGCCGGAACCTCGACGCCGCCGAGCTGGAACACATCTACCGCCTGAAGACCGGCCGCCTGATCCGGGCCAGCGTGCTGGCCGCGGCGGCCTGCGCGCCGGCCGTGGCGGTGGACACCCTGCATGCGCTGGAGCGGTTCAGTGATGCGCTCGGCCTGGCCTTCCAGGTGCAGGACGACATCCTGGACATCGAAGGCACGCTGGCGGAAACCGGCAAGCGCGGAGGATCGGATGAGGCCAAGGACAAGGCCACCTACCCGCACCTGTTCGGCATGGCAGCCGCGCGGCAGCGGGCCGACGAGTTGCTGGCGCAGGCCATGGACGCGCTGGCGCCCTTCGATGGCGGATTCGATGGCCTGCGCTGGGCGGCACGGTATATCGTGCTTCGCCAGCGCACCTGAAGGCCCCGCGAAACCCCATGTATACCGGATTCTTCGGCCTCAACGAGAAGCCCTTCTCGATCACGCCGGATCCCCGCTACCTCTACATGAGCGAGCGGCACGCCGAGGCCCTGGCACACCTGATCTACGGCGTGAAGGAGAGCGGCGGCTTCATCCAGCTCACCGGCGAAGTCGGCACCGGCAAGACCACGCTGGTGCGCAGCCTCCTGCAGCAGTTGCCGGACTTCGCCGACGTGGCCGTGGTGCTGAACTCGCAGCTCTCGCGCGTCGAGTTCCT
>CAZMVP010000149.1:0-5244 GCA_964569355.1 uncultured Chromatiaceae bacterium
CTGAGCGCCTGCTCGAGGTGGCTGCGCGCCTTCTTGTCGCTGCCGAAGCCGATCGGGAAGCCCGGCACCTTGTGGTAGAGCGTGCCGAGGCTGGTGTGGGCCGAGCCGTCGAGCGCCTTTTCGTCGATGGCGAGCGCAGCCTCGAGCTTTGCCTTCGCCGCCTTGGCCGAGCCGAGCGCGCCGAGCCCGCCCTTCACTCCGGCCCAGGTACTGAGCACGATGCCCTCCCAGATCAGACCCTCCGCACGTTGCGGGTAGCGTGCCGTGAGCGCGGCCGCCTGCCCAGCCAGCTTTTCGAAGGCCGCTGCACGCTCCTGCTCCGGCGTACGGTAGTTGGCGACCGCCCAGCCGTCGCGCACGGCACGCAGCCCGGCGTCGAAATCGTCCTGGGCCAGTGCCGACGGGGCGGCGAGTACGATGGCGGCGACAACCGCACAGACGAGGCCGGAGGCGATGACGTTCATACGGGCTGTCTCCTGAGGTTGGTGTCGACGGTTGCGGCCGGCGCCTTCGCGGCGAAGCGACGGATGACCGGCAGCTGCCTGATGATGGCGCCATCGACGATGCCGGGCAGCAGGGCATTGACGCGTGCGAAGAACTTCTCGGGCCAGCCGACCACAGCCGAGGCGCGGTTCTTCTCGAGAACCAGCCGCGCGGCACGTGCCACCGTCTCGGGCGGGTCCATGGCGACTTTCAGCGCCGCATTCATCTGCTCGACGACACTGGTGTTGATGCGGGTGCGGGTGGCACGCGGCGCGAGATGGTGTACGCGTACCGACGAGCCGGCGAGCTCGCGGCGCAGGGCCTCGCTGAAACCGCGCAGCGCGAACTTGCTGGCCGAGTAGGCCGCATAACCGGGGTAGCCGATATGGCCGAACACCGAGCCGATGTTGAGCAGGTGCGCCTCGGGCTGCTGCCTGAGGTGGGGCAGCAGCGCCTGGGTCAGCAGCATGGGCGCGAGGATATTGAGCGCCACGGTCTGCGTCACCTGCTCGGTCGAGAGCTCGTCGTAGAGCCCGAAGTGGTTGACGCCGGCGTTGTTGACCAGCGTGTTGGTGCGCCAGCCGATCGCGGCCTGACACAGCGCGTTGCGCCCCTCTGCAGCCATGAGGTTGGTCGTCACCGTGGTGACCTCGCCGGCCTGTCCGGCAAGGCGCGCTGCGGTCGCGGCGAGCGCCGCGGCATCGATGTCGGCGAGCATGACCGCGGCGCCGGCGTCGAGCAGCTCGGCGGCGAGCGCCGCGCCGATGCCGCCTGCCCCGCCGGTGATGAGGACGCGTGCGCCGGCGAGGCTCATGCCTGTCTCCGCGCGCCAGCCGCCATCGGCACGACGACCTCGTCGAGGCCGCGGAACATGTCGCCGTAGAGCCGGAACAGCACGCGCGCGCACTGCACGATAGCCGCTTGGTCGGCGGGATCGGTGAGCCGCGCGAGGATGCCCTGCAGGTCGAGCACATGCTCCTGGTCGAGCTTGCCGTGGCTGCGCAGGTAGGTGAAGGCCGAGTCCGGCAGACCGAGTGTGGCCTGGATGCGGTCGGCGGCATCGAGGGCGAGCGCGACGCTGGTGCCTTCCAGCACGTACACCATACCGAAGATGCCGAGCGGGTTGCGCCGCTGAACGGTGTCGTAGACGTAGGCGACGAGGGCATCGGTCGCCGCGTGTGGCAGCGCGCGGCGCACGGCGGCAGCATCGCCGCCGGCTGCCGTGATGTCGGCGAGGATCCAGTCGTCGTGGCCGACTTCCTCGTCGAGGTAGTGGATCATCCCGCGCTGCAGCCACTGGTCGTGCTCCGGCAGGCGACTGCCCGCGGCCATCAGCAGGGGCACGGTGTGGCGCACATGCTGG
This sequence comes from uncultured Chromatiaceae bacterium, assembly GCA_964569355.1. GTDB lineage: Bacteria > Pseudomonadota > Gammaproteobacteria > Steroidobacterales > SHZI01. The sequence goes on from CAZMVP010000149.1 coordinate 1,847, forward strand.
AAGGCCTGGCTCAGGAAGGCGAGGTAGCGCGGCAGCGTGATGCGCCCGGCGAGCGCCTCGACGATGGTGGGTGCGGCCAGCAGGTAATTGCGCTCGGCGCGCGTGGCCGTGGCGAGTTGCTCATGAAAAGTCATGTTCGGTCTCCTGGTACAAGTCCTCGATCTCGGGGGCGTAGCGACACAGGATCGCCTCGCGTCGCGGCCTGCCGTTGCCGGTCAGCAGGCCATTGCCGATGGTGAAGCGTTCGGTGACGCAGTGGAAGCGGGCGACACGGGCGTAGGGTGGCAGCCGCTCGTTGGCGCGAGCCACACCGGCGGCGACAGCCTGGGGCGTTTCCCCCGGACCGGACGGCGTCACGAGCGCAACCACCTGTGCACGGGCCTCGCCGAACACCACGACCTGGCCGATGGCTGTCTCCTGGGCGAGTTCGCTCTCGATCCACTCCGGCGAAAGATTGCGGCCGAAGGAGTTGATGAACAGGTTCTTGATCCGGCCACGCACGTACACGAAGCCGTCGGCATCGATTTCGCCGAGATCGCCGGTGGCGATGGTCGCCCCGCCTGGCGCAGCTGCGCCGACATAGCCGGCCATCAGGCTGCCGCCGACCTGGATCTCGCCACGCGCATCGACGCCGAGCCGCGCGTGCGGCAGTGGCTGCCCGACGCTGCCCCGGCGCCGGGCCTGCGGTGTGTTCAGGCAGATCACGGAGCCGCACTCGCTCAGGCCGTAGCCTTCGAACACCGGTAGCCCGGCGGCCGCGGCGCGTTCGAGCAGCTGCGTCGACACGCGGGCGCCACCGACCGCGAAGAATCGCCCGTCGGTGGGCGGGGTCCAGCCGGCCTCGGCGCCGGCGACCAGAATGCGCAGCAGCTCCGGTACGAGGATCAGGCTCTGCGGCTGGTGCCGGGCCAGCCCGGCGAGAAGCTGCGGCGGCTCGAGCGTGCCGCGGGCGATGGCACCGGGCACCGCCGACGGCAGCAGGCAGGTGGCGCCGGCGAACCAGGCGGCGTAGAGCCCGGCCACGTTTTCGAGCAGTGTCGCGAGCGGCAGCAGCGCGAGGTGCCGGTCGATACCGAGGCCCGTCGCCACGGCCGCAACCGACCTGGCCACGGCTTCGAGTGTGCCGGCTGCCAGGCACACCCCTTTCGGCTCGGCGGTACTGCCCGAGGTGTAGGTCACCTTGGTGGTGCCGGGCGGCAGCGGCGGGGGATCGACCTGACGTCGCCGCAGCAGGACGAGACCCGGGTACGGTGCCTGCGCGGCCGGGGCGAAGCCGGCGTCGAGGGCGAGCAGTCGCTCCGGCGTATCGGTGAGCGCGCTCTCCACGCCGGCGCTGTCGAGTGCGTGGCACAGCTGCTCGTCACCGAAATGATGCGGCAGCGGCACGTTGACGCATGCTGCCTCGGCGAGTGCGAGGTCGGCGATCGCCCAGGCGCGGCCGTTGTCGGCGAGCAGGGCGCAACGCTGCGCGCCGCTGCGCTCGAGCCCGTGCGATGTGGCGGCGACGGCAGCGAGCAGCTCGCCGGTGGCGAGTGCGCCGCGGTCGTCGACGAGCGCGGCTCGGCCTGGCTGGAATTGCGCCAAGGCTGCGATCAGTGCGGAAATGTCAGATGCTCCGGGTGCGGTTGCGCGCACCGCGCCATGACGGCACGTAACCGAGCATGACGCGCGGATCGGTCTGGTAATAGCTGCCCCATTCGTCGCCGGGCACGACGACGCGGGATTTATCGGCCCGGCCGAGCTCGGTCAGGCCGATGCCGAGGTGGCGCATGATGCCGCGCACGGTGCGTGTGGCGGTGAATACCGTCCAGCGGTGGTCGCGCTCGAGCATGAACTCCGCCAGTATCTCCACCATGCGCAACGCCGTGGTGCAGTCGCGGCAGGCGAAGTTGCCGATCTCGGCGATGTCGGCACGCGTGACCGTCAGCGCCGGGAACCGGCGGGCGACAATCGCCTCGATCGGCTCGCCGAGATACTGTTCGAGGTACAGCCGCTCGCGGCTGGCAGGGCGGTAGCCGGCGGCGCCGACGACGGTACCGGCGGCATCGAACATGCCGATCAACACCGGCATGAAGCTGCGCACGGCAGCGCCGTGCTGGCGCTCGAACCCGTCCTGGATAAAGGTCTCGAGTGCGGTGCGGTCGGTGCTGTTCGGGCTGCAGAAGCGGATCCCGGCCGGCACGCTGGCAGCGGCCGGCCGGGGTGCCGGATTGGCGCTCAGGGTCGTCTCAAGTGACTGACATTCCAGCACAAAGTACTCCATTACCAGGCGTGCTGTGGGCGCATTTGGCATGCGTTCGAAGACCTAGACGGAACGACGTGGGCCAATCAATCGCGCCAGGCTGCCGGGCATAATGCCGCTGCGCCCCGGCGCGGTCGGCACCACCGCCATGCCGGGCGGCGATTGATTTCCTGACGAGGTTTCGTCAAAGCTCAGGACAGCAGGACAGCAAAGGGATGACGTCTTGCAAGAGGAGCAGCGGCTGGTCCGGCGTCTGCTGGACGGCGAGGAGCGGGCCTTCACCGAGTTTTTCGACGAGTACCACGCCTGCCTGTATCGCTTTGCGCTGCCGCGCCTGAACGGCGATGTGGACGCGCAGCCCAGGAGGAGAAGTGGCCTCGCTTTCCTGGACAGTTTTCGCGGTCCGGATAAGTGGAGCCCTGCCATTAAGCTGCCACCGCGAGCGGCAGTGAGTTGAAGTACACGGTATCGGGGGTTCGGCGGTCAAGGGCCTTGTGCGGCCGCCGGCTGTTGTAGAAGCGGACGTAGCGCTCGATGCCGGCCTTGGCCGCCGAGACGCTGTCGTACGCGTGCAGGTAACCCTCTTCGTACTTGATCGATTTCCAGAAGCGCTCGACGATCACGTTGTCCCGCCAGCAGCCCTTGCCGTCCATGCTCCGGCGGATGCCGTGTTGCTGAAGCAGGCCGACGAAGGCGCTACTGCTGAACTGGCTGCCCTGATCCGTATTGAACACCTCGGGTACGCCGTGCTTGGCGATGGCGTCTTCAACCGCCTCGAGGCAGAAGTCCGTGCTCAGGCTGTTCGAGACCCGCCAGCTGAGCACCCGGCGCGTGGCCCAGTCGAGGACCGCGACCAGGTAGACGAAGCCCCGGGCCATTGGGATGTAAGTGATGTCCGCGGCCCAGACCTGGTTGGGCCGGTCGATGCTGAGGCCCCGCAGCAGGTACGGGAACACCGGATGAGCCGGATGCCGGCGGCTGGTGTTGGCGCGCCGGTAGAGGGCTTCAATGCCCATCCGGCGCATCAGCGTGACCACGTGCCGGCGGCCGATGAGGTGGCCGTCCTGCGCCAGCAGATCGCGCAACATCCGACTACCGGCAAACGGCAGCTCCAGGTGCAGCTCGTCGAGCCGGCGCATCAGCCGCAGATCTGCTG
>CAZMVP010000150.1:0-5211 GCA_964569355.1 uncultured Chromatiaceae bacterium
TGGATGGACTCGGTGAAGGCCGCCTTCGGCCTGATGATGCTCGCGATGGCGGTCTGGATGCTCGATCGCCTCTGGCCCGGCACGCTGACGCTGGCGCTCTGGGCCGTGCTGCTCGTGATCGGTGGCGTGTTCCTCGGCGCCTTTGCGCCGCTGGAGGCCGCAGCGCCGTTGTCGCGCAAGATCGGCAAGGGCTTCGGCATCGTCGCCACGATCTATGGTGCCGCCCTGCTCCTCGGTGCCCTGGCCGGCAACGAGGACGCGCTGCGGCCGCTGCAGTTCACGGCCATCACCGGCACATCGGCACCTAGCGCAACGGCCGGCACCGATGCCGGCCATGTCAGCTTCACGCGGATCAAGACGCTGGATGACCTGAACAATGCCGTGGCCCGGGCGTCGGCCGCCGGCCAACCGGTGCTGCTCGACTTCTATGCCGACTGGTGCGTGTCCTGCAAGGAGATGGAGAAGTACACCTTCCCGGATCCGGCAGTCCAGGCGATCCTGGCCAAAGCGGTGGTGTTGCAGGCCGATGTCACGGCCGTCGATGCCGACGACCAGGCCCTGATGCGCCACTTCGGCATCGTCGGTCCGCCGACGATCATGTTCTTCACGGCCGACGGCCGCGAGCTTTCCTCGCAGCGGGTCGTGGGCTTCAAGCCGGCAGCCCAGTTTGCAGCCCACCTGGAGCGGGTTTTTGCCATCGGACCGGCACCGGCGGCAGGACAGGCCGTCGCCGACAACCGGCGCCTGCCCTGATGCGGCCATTGCGGCGGCTGGCCATCGGCCTGTGGGTGGTGGTGTTCCTGGTGCTGGGCGTGCTGGTCGGCGCCGGTTGGCGGCCGGGCCTGGCCAACTGGCCCCTGCAGCGTGCTGTCAATACAACTGATGACTCTGGTGACAACTCTGCTGATAAATCACAAGTTACTGAATCCACGGCCGTTGTATCGCCCGTCCAGCTCGGCGATCCGCTTCCCGAGATTCACCTGTCGACCCTGGCCGGCGACCATCAGTCCATCGCCCACTGGGCCGGCCGGACCCGGGTAATCAACTTCTGGGCCACGTGGTGCGCCCCCTGCCGGAAGGAAATGCCGCTGCTCCAGCAGTTCCAGCAGGCCGTCGATCCGGCCCGGCTGCAGGTCATCGGCATCGCGGTCGACCGGCTCGACCCGGTCATGCGCTTCCTCGGCGAAACCGGCGTGACCTACCCCAACCTGATCGGCCGGGCGGATGCGACCCGGATCGCCGAACGCTTCGTGGCCGACCTGGCGCTGCCGCTGACCGTGGTCGCGGCGCCGGATGGCACCGTGCTCGCCATACACACCGGCGAACTGCATGCCGAGGATCTCAAGCCGATCGCCGCGGCTGCCGATGCGCTGGCCACCGGGAAACTCACGTCCCGGCAGGCCGTCGGCACGCTGCTGACCCGTCGTGGCTCACGCGGGTGACACCCGCTTATGTTCTTTTGCAGCCAGACTCGCTAAACTCGCCGCCATCTTCGGCGATAACACTGCTATTTGATGGCCAGAGTGCTGTTACTGAACGGGCCCAACCTGAATCTGCTGGGCCGACGCGAACCGCATCTCTATGGTGCCACGACCCTTGCCGACATCGAAAGCCACCTGGTTGCGCTGGCGACCAGCGCCGGCCATGAGCTGGAGGCTTTCCAGACCAACTCCGAGGCGGCGCTGGTTGATCGCGTGCAGCAGGCGGCGGGCCACAGCGATTTCATCCTGCTGAATCCCGGGGCCTTGACGCACACCAGCGTGGCGTTGCGCGATGCGCTGCTCGCTGTCGCCATCCCCTTCATCGAGATCCACTTGAGCAATGTGCACGCGCGGGAGGAGTTCCGGCGGCACTCCTACCTGTCCGACATCGCGGTGGGAGTCATCACCGGCCTTGGCGCCCTGGGTTACGAGCTGGCCTTCCGGGCCGCCTGCGACCGGCTGGCCCCGGCCGCGTCACGCCAATAGCTGCTTCAAATTTCAAGACTGGCCAACGAGGACGGTCCATGGACATACGCAAGGTCAAGAAACTCATCGAGCTCCTGGAAGAATCGGGTCTCGCCGAACTGGAGATCACCGAGGGCGAGGAGTCGGTCCGCATCAGCCGCCAGGTACCGGGCGCGGCCGTGCAATACGCGCCACCGCCGGCTTACTTCGGGCCGCCGGCCGCCGCCCCGGCTGCGGGAGCGGCACCTTCCGTCGACGGCAAGGCGGGCGCAGCTGCGACAGCCTCCGCGAATGCCGGGCCGCCGGGCCACCGCGTGCTGTCCCCGATGGTCGGCACCTACTACGAGGCCCCGGCCCCGGACTCCCCCAACTTCGTCAAGGTCGGCGACCAGGTCAAGGCCGGCGACACGCTGTGCATCATCGAAGCCATGAAGATGATGAACCAGATCGAAGCCGACGTGGACGGCAAGGTCGTGGCGGCACTCGTCCGCAACGGCGAGCCCGTCGAGTTCGGCCAGCCCCTGTTCGTCATCGAAACCTGAGCCGCTGATGCTCGACAAGGTCGTCATTGCCAACCGGGGCGAGATCGCGCTCCGCATCCAGCGCGCCTGCCGTGAGCTCGGCATCAAGACGGTCGCGGTCCACTCGACGGCGGATGCCAGCCAGAAGCACGTGCTGCTGGCCGATGAAACCGTCTGCATCGGGCCGCCGCCCTCGGCGCTCAGTTACCTCAACATGCCGGCCATCATCAGTGCCGCCGAAGTCACCGATGCCGTCGCCATTCACCCAGGCTACGGATTCCTGTCGGAAAACGCCGACTTCGCCGAGCGCGTCCAGCGCAGCGGTTTCATCTTCGTCGGCCCGCCGCCGGAGGTGATCCGGCAGATGGGCGACAAGATCCAGGCCAAGGCCGCGATGCGCGCCTCCGGCGTACCGTGCGTGCCGGGCTCGGACGGCCCGCTCGGGGAAGACGGCGACGAAATCCTCAAGATGGCCCGATCCATCGGCTACCCGGTCATCATCAAGGCAGCCGGCGGCGGCGGCGGACGCGGCATGCGCGTGGTGCGCAGCGACGCCGCGCTGCTCAATGCCGTGACCATGACACGCAGCGAGGCGGGTGCCGCCTTCGGCAATGACGTGGTCTACATGGAGAAATACCTGGAACGGCCGCGGCACGTGGAATTCCAGGTGCTGGCCGATGCGCACGGCAACGCGGTGCACCTGTTCGATCGCGATTGCTCGATGCAGCGCCGCCACCAGAAGGTCCTCGAGGAGGCCCCGGCACCCGGGATACCGGACGAACTGCGCCTGAAAATGGGCGCGCGCGTGGTCCAGGCCTGCCAGGAGATCGGCTACCGCAGTGCCGGCACCTTCGAGTTCCTCTACGAGAACGGCGAGTTCTACTTCATCGAGATGAACACCCGCGTGCAGGTCGAACATCCGGTGACCGAACTGATCACGGGCATCGATATCGTCAAGGAACAGCTCCGGATCGCCGCCGGCGAGAAGCTGTCCTTCCGCCAGGAAGACATCGTCGTGCGCGGCCATGCCGTGGAGTGCCGGATCAACGCCGAGGATCCGCGCACCTTCATGCCCTCGCCCGGCAAGGTGGAACTCTGGCACACGCCCGGTGGCCCAGGCATCCGCGTGGACAGCCACCTGTACAGCGGCTACGTCGTGCCGCCGTTCTACGACTCGCTGGTCGCCAAGGTCATCGCCCATGGCGACACCCGCGAATCGGCCATCATCCGCATGGGCATCGCACTCACCGAGATGGTGGTGGACGGCATCAAGACCAATATCCCGATGCACCAGGACCTGTGCCAGGACGCCGCCTTCCGCCAGGGCGGCACCGACATCCATTACCTCGAGAAGAAACTCCACCTCTGAGGCCAGCCATGCCCGAGACCTGGCTCCAGGCCTCCGTCGACTGCCCGCAGTCCGCCCTGCCGCTCGTCGAGGCCGTGCTGGAATCGCTCGGCGCGCTCGTCACCTGGACGGAGGCGGCGGACGACGAGGAGATCCTCGAGCCCGAGCCCGGCGCCACGCCGTTGTGGGCCGCGGTACGGCTGACCGGATTGTTTCCACCGGACACCGACCGGACGCAGCTCAGCCAGGCCCTGCCTGGCCGGCCGTTGCGCTTTGAAGTGGTCGCCGACCGCGACTGGGACGCAGCATGGCGCCGTTCGCTGAAGCCACTGCCATTCGGACGGCGCCTGTGGATCTGTCCGGTCGGACAGGCGAGCCCAGATCCCTCGGGCGTCACCGTGACGCTGGAACCAGGCCTCGCCTTCGGCACCGGCACGCATCCGACCACCGGCATGTGCCTCACGTGGCTCGAAGCACGGGAGCTGGCCGACCGCACCGTGCTCGATTACGGTTGCGGCTCCGGCATCCTGGCCATCGCCGCGCTCGCCTTGGGTGCCCGCGCCGCGACTGGCGTCGACATCGATCCGCAAGCGCTGGTCGCAACACGCGAGAATGCCGAGCGCAACCATTGCGGACACCGCCTTGCCGTCGGCGACAGCGTGGCGCCCGGTGCGTCCTTTGCGATCCTCGTGGCCAATATCCTGTCCGGTCCGCTCGTCCGCCTGGCACCCGGGTTGCGCCAGCACACCAGGCCGGGGACGCAGGTGGCGCTGAGCGGTATCCTGTCGCACCAGGCCCCGGAGGTCATTGCCGCCTTCCTGCCGTGGGTCAACCTGGCCGTCGCCGATGCACGGGACGACTGGGTGTTGCTTGCCGGCACGGTGATGAGCTGAAGTCCATGTACACGAGTTGCCCGGAATGCGGCACGGTTTTCCGCATCAGCATCCAGGACCTGCGAGTGGCCGAAGGCTATGCGCGCTGCGGCCACTGCTCGGCAACATTCAACGCGCTGGCCACGCTGGCCGATGAGCCGCCACCGACCGTCACGCTGAATCAGCTCGTCCTGCCCACCGAACCGCAGCCGCCATTGCCGCCGGCGGGCGACGACACGCTGGAATTCGACATTCCAGAGGACAGCTGGACCAACTTCTTCGAGAAGGACATGCCGGCCGCATCAGCGTTCAAGGCCGTTGCGCCGGCTGCGGAACCGGAACCGGCATCGACACCGGAACCCGAACCAGAACCTGCACCGCCGCCGGAGCCCCCGGATGCCGTCCAGGCGGAACCCGAGGAAGAGCTGGAAGCACTGCTGGAGCCCGAACACGACATCGGCACGGGCATCGGCTCGGAAACAGTCGATCAAGTGGGCCTCTACCGCGCATTGTCCGCGGAGTCG
>CAZMVP010000151.1:0-1366 GCA_964569355.1 uncultured Chromatiaceae bacterium
GTCCTTGCTGAGCGCATCCGACTCGGCGCTGGTTGCCGGCACTTCCGCGGGTCGCCGCCATCGGTTGCGGCGCGGCTTTCCCCCGACGAAGCCCCAGATGTAGCGGTCGAAGCTGCCCTCTTTCGCCACGAGTTCGAGGAAGGCCCGGGCGTTGGTCACCGCCGCTTCCACCTTGAGCCGATTGCGGATGATGCCCGGGTCCTCGAGCAGCCGGTTCACCTTCGCCGGCGTGTAGCGCGCAACCTTCACCGGGTCGAAATCGGCAAAGGCGCGGCGGTATCCCGCGCGACGATGCAGGATCGTGGCCCACGACAGGCCCGCCTGTGCGCCCTCCAGGATCAGGAACTCGAACTGCCGGCGATCGTCGTGAACCGGCACGCCCCATTCCTCGTCGTGGTAGGCGAGATAGTCCGGACTGACCCCCTCCGACCAGGGGCAACGTTGCTTCATTGGGGCCATGGCAGCCTCCCGATGCTCGACATGGTGCGCATTATGGAAAAAGATAGGGCCTTCGCCAGGCAGCCAGGGGTGGGGAACAGCACATGACGGACCGTTATGGCGTCATCGGCCACCCGATCGCGCACAGCAAATCGCCGGTCATCCACCGCCTGTTTGCCGATGCGACCGGGCAGGACTTGAGCTACGAGGCCATCGACATCCCGCCGGAGCAGCTTGCGGATCGGGTGCGGCAGCTCTTCGCCAGCGGATTCCGCGGCCTGAACGTCACGGTGCCCCACAAGTCGGAGGTCCTGAAACTGACCTCCCGGCTGACCTCGCGCGCCGAACTGGCGGGTGCCGTGAACACGCTGATCAAGCACGCGGATGGCGCCATCGAAGGCGACAACACCGATGGCGTGGGCCTCGTGAACGACCTGCGCCAGAACCTGCGGACGCGGCTCGCCGGTACCCGGATCCTGATCCTCGGCGCGGGTGGCGCGACCCGCGGCATCGTCCCGGCGCTCTTCGACACCAATCCGCGCGACATCACGATCGCCAACCGCACGGGCGAGCGCGCCCAGGCCGTGGCCCGGGATTTCCGCATGCTCGGCAAGATCCTCGCCTGCGAATTCCAGGAACTCGGCGGCCGGCGCTACAACGTGGTGATCAACGCGACCTCGGCCGGCCTGCATGGCGAGATGCCACCGTTCCCGGCCTCGATCCTCGGGCCCGACACGCTGTGCTACGACCTCTCCTACGCGATGCAGGACACGCCCTTCGTCACGTGGGCGAAGAACCATGGCGCCGGCCGGATCGCCCAGGGCTGGGGCATGCTGGTGGAACAGGCGGCCGAATCGTTCTACGCCTGGCGCGGCGTGCGCCCGGACACGCGCCCGATCATCGCCAAGCTGCCGGGTTCGCCCGGCGC
>CAZMVP010000151.1:1466-5149 GCA_964569355.1 uncultured Chromatiaceae bacterium
TGGATCGCCACGGTGTCATCGAAATCCCGCTTGGTGGCCCCCATCCGGATCGCCACCGCAAAGCCCTGCAGCATCTCGTCGGCGCCCGGCCCCAGGATGTGGCAACCCACGACACGCTCTTCCTCGCCGGCGGTCACGAGCTTCATGCGGGTCTTCGGCTTGTGTTCCGTGATGCCGTGGTAGAGCGGCACGAATTCCGACTGGTACGTCTTCACCGGCCCATCGAACCGCGCGCGGGCCTCGGCCTCGGTGTAGCCGCAGGTGCCGATCGGCGGATGGCTGAAGACCACGGACGGGATGTATTCATAGCTGAGGTGCCGGCCTTCCATGCCGCCGAACAGCCGGTCCGCCGTGCGCCGGCCGGCCGCCACTGCCACCGGCGTCAACGGCGTGCGGCCCGTGACATCGCCGAGCGCGCAGATGTGCGGCACGTTGGTGACCTGATAGTCATCCACCGGGATGAAGCCCGCCGCATCGCTCGTGATGCCGGCCGCCGGCAGGTCGAGCTCCGCCGTGACCGGATCACGGCCAACGGCCCAGATCACCGCATCGAAGGGCCCGTGCCGGCGGCCGTCGGCGGTCGTGAGCACGAGAGCCCCGGAACCGGCCGCTCCCGCTTCATGCGCCCCTGCTTCACGCACGAGCGCCGCCGGTATCGCGCGGGTCACCACGTTGATGCCGTCGGAGGCCATCGCGGCCATCAGCCCCTGCTGGAGATACTCATCGAAGTTGCGCAGCGCGCCATCCTTGCGGACCAGGAGGCTCACCGTCGAGCCCAACGCATTCAGGACCCCGGCGAATTCCACCGCGATGTAGCCCGCGCCCACCACCGCCACGCGTTCTGGACGGCTCTGCAACGCGAAGAAGTCGTCGGAGGTCAGGCCCAGTTCGGCGCCCGGAATGGCCGGCACCATCGGCCGGCCGCCGGTGGCGATCATGATGTGTGGCGCCAGCAGCAGCCGGTCGCCCGCCGCCACGCCGTGCGCCGTGGCGAATCGCGCGCGGGCAACCACGTGCTCGATGCCCTTTTTTTCCAGGTTCCGCGCATAGATCCCGTTCAGCCGCTGGACATAGGCCTGGCGTTTGGCGACAAAGCCCGCCCAGTCATGGCCGCGCACGGTCAGGTCGAAGCCGTAGCCGCGCGCATCGTGGAAGGCATGGGCCAGTTGGGCGGCATTGAACGTGATCTTCTTCGGCACGCAGCCGACGTTGACGCAGGTGCCACCCAGCGGCGCCGACTCGACCAGTGCCACCCGCGCACCGTACTCCGCGGCCCGCTGCGAGGCCGCGAGTCCGGCGCTGCCACCGCCGATCACGATCAGGTCGAAGGCTTCGGGTCTTGGCGTGCTGGCTGCATTCATGGCGTGCCGGTGGCTGCTTCGGAGCCGGCAGTGTAGCAAGTGGGCGTTTTCCGCTAGCATGCCGCGATGTCAGAGAACCCCCTGCTCGCCACCGACGGCCTGCCCGAGTTCCAGCGGATCCGGCCCGAGCACGTCGAAAAAGCGGTGCTGGCCACGCTGGACGCGAACCGGGCGGAACTCGACCGGCTGCTGGCCGGGACCGAGGGCCGGGATCTGGATTTCGACGCCACGGTGCTGCCGGTGGAGATGCTGAGCGACCGCCTGCATCGCGTATGGTCGCCCGTGCAGCATTTGCAGGCCGTGGCCAATTCCCCCGAGCTGAGAGCCGCCTACAACGCCTGTCTGCCGGCCATCTCCCGCTATGCCACCGAGATGGGCCACAACCAGCGGCTCTACGAGTTGTACGAGCGGCTGATCGCGCAGTCCACGGACAAGCCGCGTGAAGGCGGAGCCCGCCTGCTGGAACTCGCGATCCGGGATTTCCGGCTCTCCGGCGTACACCTGCCGGCGGAACAGAAGGCCCGCTTCAAGGCGCTGATGGAGGAACTGTCCACGACCGAGGCCGGCTTCGAGCAGAATGTGCTCGACTCCGCCGCGGCCTGGTCACTGCACATCGACGATCCGGCGCGTGTCACCGGGATCCCCGCCAACATCCTCGGGCCGGCTGCGGAACGGGCGAAGGACGCCGGCACGACCGGTTGGGTGTTCTTGCTGGACCAGCCGACCTATGTCGCCATCGTCACCCACGCCGACGATCGTGAATTGCGCAAGGCCATCTGCAAGGCCTGGGTCACCCGCGCCTCCGACCAGGCCGACTTCTCGCCAAGCCACGACAACAGCCCGCTGATCGAACGGATCCTCGCATTGCGCCATGAGGCTGCCGGCATCATCGGCTATCCCAGCTTCGCCGCGTACTCGCTCGCCACGAAAATGGCGAAGTCGGTGGACGAGGTCCGCGAGTTCCTGATGGAACTGGTGCGCCATTCAAGGCCCGCCGCACAGCGCGAGCTCGCCGAACTCGAGGCTTTTGCCGGCCAGGCGATCGAGCCCTGGGACCTTGCCTACTACTCCGAGAAGCTCCGCCACAAGACCTATGCGATTTCCGACGAGGCACTGCGGCCGTACTTCCCGCTGCCCAAGGTCCTCGACGGCCTGTTCGCGGTGGTCCGGAAGCTCTACGGCATCCGCATCGTCGAGGTGCCGGGCGTGGTCGCCTGGGAGCCACATGTCAGCTACTACCGGCTGCTCGATGCCGATGGCCACGAGGTCGGCGGCTTCTACACGGATTTCTATGCGCGCGCCACCAAGCGGTCGGGCGCGTGGATGGACCAGTGCCTGAACCGGCTGCCAAAAGGTGCGGGTGTACGCACGCCGGTGGCCCACCTCGTCTGCAATTTCTCGTTGCCCGTGAACGGTACACCCTCGCTGATCACGCACGACGAGATGGTCACCGTGTTCCACGAGATGGGCCATGTGCTGCACCACCTGCTCACGCGCATCGACTACCCCAGCGTCGGCGGCATCAACGGCGTGCCGTGGGATGCGGTGGAGCTGCCCAGCCAGTTCATGGAGACCTTCGCGTGGGAACCCGAAGTGGTGGCCTTGTGCTCAGGGCACTACCAGACGGGTGAACCATTGCCGGCCGCCACGCTGGCGTCGCTCAGGAAGTCGAAGAACTTCCAGTCGGCACTGCAGATGGTCCGGCAGCTCGAGTTTGCGCTCTTCGACCTGCGCATCCATGCCGAGTACGACCCGGCAAAGGGCGGCCGGATCATGCAGATCCTCGCCGAGGTCCGCGACACCGTGGCCGTGATCCGCCAGCCCGCGTGGAACCGCTTTGCCCACGCCTTCACCCACATCTTCGGCGGCGGCTACGCGGCCGGCTACTACAGCTACAAGTGGGCCGAGGTATTGGCGGCCGATGCTTTCTCCGCCTTTGCCGAGAGCGGGTTGTTCAACGCCGATCTCGCCCAGCGATTCAAGCAGAACGTGCTCGAGATCGGTGGCACGCGGGATATCGGCGAGGCCTTCGTCGCGTTCCGCGGAAGGCCAGCGCGGGTGGAGGCGTTGCTCCGGCAGTCAGGGATCGAGGGGTGAAACTTGCCTCCTGGAACGTCAACTCCATCCGTCAGCGCCTCTCTCATGTGGTGGACTGGCTGAACACCAACGAGCCGGATGTACTCGCGGTGCAGGAGATCAAGACGGAGGCCTCAACCTTCCCGCTGGCCGATATCGAGGCAACCGGCTATCGCTGCGTGCTGTCGGGACAGAAGGCCTACAACGGCGTGGCGCTGATTTCGCGCGAGGAACCGGCCGATGTCA
>CAZMVP010000152.1:0-5129 GCA_964569355.1 uncultured Chromatiaceae bacterium
TCGCTGCACCGGCAGGTGCACCGGCGTCTGCACTGGCGGCTGCGCCGGCGGCTGCAGCAGGCGCCGTACTGGCGGCCCTGCTTGCAGCCGGAGCGTCACCGTCTCCCGCACCCCGCCGCCAGCTGTCCACTGCGCCGTAAGTGAGGCGCGCGTGCGAGTGCATCACGCCACGGTGGAAGGTCGAGCCCTTGACGTTGCCACGGGCATCGACCTGCATGTCGCAGACCATGCATAGCCGGTCCACGCCGGGCTTGAGCGAACACAACTCGTTCGACAGCACTTCCGGCAACATGGGCACGACCCGGTCGGGGAAGTACACCGAGGTGCCGCGCCGCCTGGCCTCCGCGTCGATGGCGCCCCCGGGCGCGACGTAGTGGGACACGTCGGCAATCGCCACGACGAGCCGCCAGCCCCCGGCCACCGGTTCGGCATACACGGCATCGTCGAAATCGCGGGCATCCGCGCCGTCGATCGTGACGAGCGGCAGGTGGCGCAGGTCGGTACGTCCGCGCTTGTCCCGTTCGGCGACCACCGTGCCGAGCCGGCTCGCGGCGCCACCGACTTCGGTGGGCCAGGTCGCGGGAATGTGGAACATCTCGATCGCCGCCGAGGTCAGCACCGCGGGTGAATCGGGATCGCCCAGCACCTCGACCACGCTGCCGCGCGCTTCGTGGTCGTGGTCGGGATACTCGAGGATCTTCAGCTTCACGAGCTGGCCGTCCTCCGCGCCGTGCCGATCGCGATCCGTGACAAGGAAGCGGTGCGGTGACCGGCCCGTGTCGGCGACCCAGCCAAGGCCGTGTTCGCGGTGATACCGTCCCACGAGGCTCTCGCGGCTGCGCGTGAGGATTTCCACCACCGTGCCGGCACGACGATCGCCCCGCCCGCGGGATACGCGAACCGCGACGCGGTCGCCATCCAGCACGGCCCGCATTTCCTGCACCGGCAGAAAGACATCGCTGCCGCCATCGTCCGGCGTGAGGAAGCCGAAGCCGTCCCGGTGCGAGGCCACGGTTCCGGCCACGACATCGAGCTTGTCGCTCAGGCAATACTCGCCACGGCGGTTCACGAGGAGCTGTCCGGACAACCGCAATGCCTCGAGCCGTCGTCGCAGCTGGGCCACCGGTGGCCTGCCCTCGAGGCCAAGTTCCGCTGCCAGCGCGGCAAGCGTCAACGGTATTCCGCGGCCGCGCAGGACGGCCAGCAATTCGGCGGGACCGGGAACCGGATGGTGATAGTCCTTCCCCTGCCTTGCTGCGGCAGCAGCCGGCCCGGCAGGCGTGCGGCCGGATTGCCGCCTAGCCATCAAAGTCGATCAATGAATCTGTCATCGCGTTGACAAGCATACAGCCTGCCTTTAAATTGCCGCACTCTTCTTCAGTGCCTCCCACCGCGCCGAGGTGGCGGAATTGGTAGACGCGCTGGCTTCAGGTGCCAGTGGGGGCAACCCCGTGAAGGTTCAAGTCCTTTCCTCGGCACCACCACCCCGTCCCGGTCATGGCGTCCGCCATGCCCGGGCGACTGCCACAAGACAGGCCGTCAAGCGAACGGGTGGCGGATGATGATGTTCTGGTCCCGGTCCGCACCCGTGGAAACCATGTCCACCGGCACGCCCACGATCGATTCGATGCGCTCGAGGTAGTGCCGCGCGGCCGCGGGCAGCCGGTCGAGCTCGCGGATCCCGGCGGTGGATTCCGTCCAGCCCGGCACGCTCTCGTACACAGGCTCCACGTCGGCGTACTGCTCCACCACGAGCGGCGGATTCGGCGTGACCGTGCCGTTCAAGCGGTAACCCGTGCAGATCCGCACCTCGTCGAGGCCGTCCAGCACATCCAGCTTGGTGACGCAGAGCGCAGTCACGCTGCTGTTGATCACGGCCCGGCGCACGACCACCGCATCGAACCAGCCGCAACGCCGGGGTCGTCCCGTCGTGGATCCGAATTCGACGCCGACGCGGGCCAGCTGCCTGCCGGTGTCGTCGAAGAGTTCCGTCGGGAACGGACCGGCGCCCACGCGCGTCGCATAGGCCTTGACCACGCCCAGCACGTAGTCGAAATCGGTGGGCCCCAGGCCGGAGCCGGTCGCGGCGGAACCGGCCGCGGTGTTCGACGAGGTGACATACGGATAGGTGCCATGGTCGACGTCGAGCAGCGCCCCCTGCGCCCCCTCGAAGAGCAGGTTGGCACCGCGGCGCCTGAGGGCGTCGAGCCAGGCCACCGTGTCGGTCACCATGGGCCGGATGCGGTCGGTCATGGCCAGCCATTCGTCGCGCGTCGCCGCGATGTCGACCGGCGCCACCTTGTAGTAGTGCTCGAGCATGAAGTTGTGGAACTCCATGGCTTCGGCAAGTCCCGCGGTGAATCTCTGCTCGTCGAGCAGGTCGGCCACGCGCAGCGAGCGCCGGCCGGCCTTGTCCTCGTAGGCCGGGCCGATGCCCCGGCCGGTCGTGCCGATCGCACGGTCGCCACGGGCACGTTCCCGGGCCTGGTCGAGCGCGATGTGCGAAGGCAGGATCAACGGACAGGCGGCGCTCAGCTTGAGCCGCTCCACGGCCGCGATGCCGCGCCCGGCGAGGCCATCGATCTCTTTCAGCAGCGATGGCAGGTGCACGACCACGCCGTTGGCGATGATGCAATCCACGCCCGGGCGCAGGATGCCGGAAGGGATCAGGTGGAGCACCGTCTTTTCGCCATTGATGATCAGCGTGTGGCCGGCGTTGTGCCCGCCCTGGAACCGGACCACGGCCTGCGCCTGCCCGGTCAGCAGGTCGACGATCTTGCCCTTGCCCTCGTCGCCCCATTGGGTGCCGATGACGATGACGCACTTGCCCACGCTCAGGTTCCGCTCCGCACGACGAACAGCAATACGAGGCCCGCCACCATGCTGACCAGGCCGAACATGCGCAGCTGGCCGCGCGGCAGTCCGGCGATCATGCTCATGCTCCGCCGCCAGCCATCGGGACTCAGGAACGGCAGGACCCCTTCAAGGATCAGGTACAGGGCAAAGCCCGTCAGGAGGTCGCTCCAGTGCACGTCACCGAACCCCGGGCGGCCAGCCATCAACGGCTGGGCTGGGGCTTCTCCATGTAGCGGAAGAACTCGCTGTCCGTGCCCAGCACGAGCAGGTCGTTGTCCTTGCCCATCGACTTCCGGTACGCCTGGATCGCGCGGTAGAAGGCGAAGAACTCGGGATCCTTCTCATAGGCCTTGGCATAGATCCCGGCCGCCTCGGCATCGCCGGCACCGCGGATCTTCTCGGCATCCCCGTAGGCATCCGCCAGGATCACGGTGCGCTGCCGGTCGGCCTCGGCGCGGATCTTCTCGGCCGCCTCGGCGCCCTCGGCGCGCAATTCCGAGGCGACGCGCGCCCGCTCCTGGCGCATGCGGGCATAGACCGACTCGCTGACCTCGTCCGGGAACTCGGTGCGCTTGACCCGGACGTCGACGATCGAGATGCCGAGGCTGCTCGCGCTGGTCCGGGCCCGGGCCAGCATGCTGTTCAGCATCTCCCCGCGTTCGGCGGACACGACCTGCGGCACCGTGCGGTCGGCAAACTCGCTGCGCATGCCGTCCTTGACGATTTCGATGAGCCGCTGGGCGGCCAGCGCCTCGTCGCCGCGGTTGGCCTTGTAGTACTCCTCGAAATTGCTGATGCGCCACTTGACGAAGAAGTCGACCAGCAGGTTCTTCTTCTCCTGGGTCAGGAACAGTTCCTGGGGATTGTCCCGGGTCAGGATGGTGCTGGGGAACTTCCGCACGGTGTTGATCAGGGGCCACTTGAAATGCAGGCCGGGCTGGATGCCGGTCTCGACGACCCGCTGGAACTGGAAGCGGAGCGCCACCTGGCGCTGGTCCACCGTGTACACCGACCCGCTGGCCAGCAACACGACGACGACGAGGACGATCGGCAGGATGCCACGCATGTTCATCGGACGCTCCGGGTGCGAAGGTCCTGCCGGGCGGCAGTATCCGCGGACGCATCGCTCGTGGTGCCCGGCGCGGGGGCCGGGCGGGCCGTGGGCGTTGCGGCCGCCGGTGGCGCCTTGCGCTGCTCGAGGATCTTGTCGATCGGCAGGTAGATCAGGTTGTTGCCCTTGCTGGCGTCCACGAGCACCTTGTTGGAATTCGCATAGATGTCTTCCATCGCATCGAGGTAGATCCGGCGTCGCGTGACTTCCGGGGCCAGCTTGTATTCGGTCAGCAGCTGGGTGAACCGCGATGCCTCACCGGTTGCGTCGGCCACCACCCGGGAGCGATAGCCCTCGGCATCCTCATGGCGCCGGACCGCCTCGCCGCGGGCCTTCGGCACGACATCATTGGCGTAGGCCTGGGCCTCGAACGAGAGGCGTGCTCGGTCTTCCCGCGCCTTGATCGCATCCTGCACCGCGGACTGCACCTGGCTCGGGAAGTTGGCATCCTGCAGGTTGACCTTCGTGACCACCATGCCGGTCTGGTACTCGTCCAGCGTCTGCTGGATCAGCTTCTCCGTCTTGGAAGCGATTTCCGTGCGGCCCTCCAGCAGCACGAAGTCCAGCTTGTTCTTGCCGACCACTTCGCGGATCGCGCTCTCCGACACATCCTTCAGCGTGCCCTCGGGGTCCCGCACGTTGAACAGGTACTTGACCGGATCTGCGCGCCGGTACTGCACCACGAGGTCGACCTCGATGATGTTCTCGTCGGCGGTCAGCATCCGCGTCTGCAGCTTGAACGGCACGACCTCATCGATATTGACGCGCTCGACGCGCCCGATGGGCCATGGCAGGCGCCAGTTCACGCCCGGGTCGGTGGTCGCCTGGTACTTGCCGAAGCGGGTCACGACGCCGCGTGCGGCGGCGTCGACGGTGTAGAAGCCGCTGCCAAGCCAGGCCAGCACGGCCAGCACGACGACGATGAGAAGGATCGGCCCACCCGGCTGGATGCCGCCGCCGGTCCCGACCGGCCGCGGGCCGCCACGGCCACCCTTCAGGAAGGCATTCAGGCGCTGCTGCCATTCCCGAACGATCTTGTCCAGGTCAGGCGGCCCCTCGTTGCGACCCTCGCCACGACCTTGGCCACGGCCTTGTGACCCGTCCTTCCGTCCCCGGTCCCAGGGATTCTTGCCGTCGCCCGACTCGTTCCACGCCATTGCTT
>CAZMVP010000153.1:0-5105 GCA_964569355.1 uncultured Chromatiaceae bacterium
GGCGTGATCGCCGCGCAGTCGATCGGCGAGCCCGGCACCCAGCTGACGATGCGCACGTTCCACATCGGCGGTGCGGCGTCGCGGGCTGCCGCCGCCACCAGCGTGGAAGTCAAGCGCGCCGGCACGATCCGGCTGCACAACGCCAAGACCGTGCGACACGAGAAGGGCTACCTGGTTGCCGTCAGCCGTTCCGGTGAAATCGGCATCATGGATACGCAGGGCCGCGAGCGGGAGCGTTACAAGATTCCCTATGGCGCCGTGATTACCGTCGATGATGGTGACTCGGTGGACAGCGGCCAGATCGTGGCAACGTGGGATCCCCACACCCATCCGGTGGTGGCGGAGGTGGGCGGCCTGCTCAAGTTCCAGGACTTCGTCGAAGGCGTGACGGTGTCGGAACAGGTCGATGAAGTCACCGGTCTTTCCAGTTACCTCATCATGGACCCGAAGCAGCGAGGCATGAGCAGCCGCGACCTGCGGCCGACCGCCAAGTTGCAGAACGCCAAGGGGCAGGAGATCTGCTTCGCCAACACCGACATTCCGGCCATCTATGCGTTGCAGCCGGGTGCCGTGGTCACCATGGCCGATGGCGCGCGGGTCTCGGTCGGCGACGTCATCGCCCGCATCCCGCTCGAGGGGTCCAAGACCCGTGACATCACGGGCGGCCTTCCCCGGGTGGCGGACCTGTTCGAAGCCCGCAAGCCGAAGGACCCGGCCATCCTGGCCGAACACAGCGGCACCGTCAGCTTCGGCAAGGAGACCAAGGGCAAGCGCCGGCTCATCATCACCGACGAGAACGGCGAGAAATACGAGGAACTGATCCCGAAGTGGCGGCACCTCGGCGTGTTCGAGGGCGAGCAGGTGGCACGCGGCGAGATGATCGCCGATGGCGAGCCGAACCCCCACGATATCCTGAGGCTGCAGGGCGTCGAGCGCCTGGCCGACTACCTGGTGCGCGAGATCCAGGACGTCTATCGGCTGCAGGGCGTGAAGATCAACGACAAGCACATCGAGACGATCATTCGCCAGATGCTCCGCAAGGTCGAGACGGTGCAGCCCGGCGATACCGGCCTGCTTCCGGGTGAACAGCTGGAACGGACCCGGGTACTGGACCTCAACGAGACCGCCCGTTCCCAGGGCAAGGAACAGGCCACGGTGGAGCCCCTGCTGCTGGGCATCACCAAGGCGTCGCTCGCCACCGAGTCGTTCATCTCGGCTGCCTCCTTCCAGGAGACCACGCGGGTGCTGACCGAAGCTGCGGTCAAGGGCATGCGCGACGACCTCCGGGGCCTCAAGGAGAACGTCATCGTCGGGCGGCTGATCCCGGCCGGTACCGGTTACCGGTACCACGCCGAGCAGCGCCGGACCCGGGAGCAGGAGCTGCGGATGGAGCTGCAGGGCCTGGACGAGGCGGCCCGGAGCGACGCCGACGAGGCCGGCGGTGCCGAGCCCGACGCGCCAAGCGCGGCCGGGGAAGCGGCCGCCGATGCTGTCGGGGAAGGGGCCGAGTGAGCCGGTTTGCGACTGCGGCGCCCGGGCCGGGACGATCCCGGCCCCAGGCCTCGCTTGACACGATTTCGTGCCGGCCAATAGACTTGGCGGCTCTTTGCCGGCCGTCCTGCGGCCCGGCAATCCGCGGCCACCGTTTCCAGGGCCGGCACCAGTCCTTTTAGAGCACGTACCTGAAGAGCAACAACGCACCATGGCGACAGTCAACCAGCTAGTCCGCAAGCCGCGCAGCGCACCGACCTACAAGAGCAAGGTGCCGGCACTGGCCGGCGGTCCGCAGAAGCGCGGTGTCTGCACCCGCGTCTACACGACCACGCCCAAGAAGCCCAACTCGGCGCTGCGCAAGGTGGCCCGCGTCCGGCTGACCAGCGGTTTCGAGGTCAGCAGCTACATCGGTGGCGAAGGCCACAACCTGCAGGAGCACTCGGTGGTCATGATCCGTGGCGGCCGCGTCAAGGACCTCCCCGGTGTCCGCTACCACACGATCCGCGGCACGCTCGATTGCGCCGGTGTATCCGACCGTCGGCAGGGCCGCTCCAAGTACGGTGCCAAGAGGCCCAAGTCCTGATCCGGTTCCCACCTGAACCGAGAACGACCCCGAACATCGAAAGCAGAGCCACAGCATGTCCAGACGCACATCGGCACCCAAGCGGACCATCCTTCCGGATCCGAAGCACAACAGTGACCTGTTGGCCAAGTTCACCAACATGATCATGCGTTCGGGCAAGAAGTCGGTTGCCGAGGGCATCATCTACGGTGCACTCGAGCGTATTGCCGAGCGCAGCGGGCAGGACGAGACGAGCGCCGTGGAGCTGTTCGGCCGGGCGCTCGAGAACATCAAGCCGATGGTCGAGGTCAAGTCGCGACGGGTCGGCGGTGCCACCTACCAGGTGCCCGTCGAGGTACGGCCGATGCGCCGCCAGACCCTGGCGATGCGCTGGGTCATCGAAGCCGCCCGCAGCCGTACCGAAAAGTCGATGGCCCACCGTCTCGCCCACGAGATCCTCGACGCCGTGGACAACCGCGGCGCTGCGGTCAAGAAGCGCGAGGACACCCACCGCATGGCCGAGGCGAACCGCGCCTTCTCCCACTACCGCTGGTAGCGCCGGCGGCTGATGATCAGATCCGGCTGATGTCTGGTTGTCAGGGAATCGTCGTGCCGCGTGCCACGCCCATCGAGTGCTACCGGAACATCGGGATTTCGGCGCACATCGATGCCGGCAAGACCACGACGACCGAGCGCTTCCTCTATTACACCGGCATCTCCCGCAAGATGGGCGAAGTGCACGATGGTGCGGCCATCATGGACTGGATGGCGCAGGAGCAGGAGCGCGGGATCACGATCACCGCGGCTGCCACCACCTGTTTCTGGTCCGGCATGGCCAGGCAGTACCCCGAGCACCGCATCAACATCATAGACACCCCCGGGCACGTCGATTTCACGATGGAGGTCGAGCGTTCGCTGCGGATCCTGGATGGAGGGATCAGCCTGTTCTGCGCGACCGGCGGGGTCGAGCCGCAGTCCGAGGCCGTATGGCGGCAGGCCGAAAGACATCGCCTGCCGCGCATCGCGTTCATCAACAAGATGGACCGGCCGGGTGCGGATTTCGACGGCGTGGTCAGCCAGCTCAGGGAGCGGCTGGGCGCCAACCCGGTGCCGGTCCAGATGCCGATGGGGGCCGGCGCGGGATTCGAGGGCGTCATCGACCTCGTCCGGATGCAGGCCATCCGCTGGGACGAATCCACCCAGGGCATGCGGTTCAGTGTGGGCGCGATCCCAGCCGGGCTGCGGGAAGCCGCGCGGCTGGCCCGCGAGAAGATGGTTGCCGAGGCCGCCGATGCCAGCGATGAGCTGCTCTCGAGCTACCTCGCGGATGGCAACCTGACGGCCGACGAGATCAGGCGGGGCTTGAGGCTGCGCACGCTGCGCGGCGAGATCCTCGTCGTGACCTGCGGCGCAGCCTTCCGGAACATGGGCATCCAGGCGGTCCTCGATGCCGTGGTCGACTACCTGCCATCGCCCGTCGACAAGCCGCCGGTGGTCGGGATCCTCGAAGGCGGTGGCCGGGCACGACGCACGGCCAGCGATGACGAGCCGTTCACCGCCCTGGCGTTCAAGGTGGCAACGGATCCGGTCAGCGGCGTCCTGACCTATTTCCGGGTCTATTCGGGCGTCCTGCACGCGGGCACTTCGGTGTTCAACTCCACCAGGCTCGAGCCCGTGCGGATCGACAGGCTGGTGCAGATGCATGCCAATGACCGCGCGGAGATCCCGGAGGTTCGCGCCGGTGACATCGCCGCGGTGCCTGGTCTCGATGGCGTGACGACCGGCGACACGCTGGTCGACGAGGGTGATGTCCTGGTCCTCGACAGCATCGAGTCCCCGGAGCCCGTGGTTTTCGTCACGCTCGAGCCGCGCACCGAGGCCGACCAGGCCACAATGACTACCGCGCTGCGCAACCTGGCCGTCGAGGATCCGTCGCTGCACCTGGCCGAAGAACCGGAGTCCGGCCGCGTCATCCTGGCCGGCATGGGCGAGCTCCATCTCGAGATCGTCGTCGATCGACTGAAACGCGATTTCGGCGTGGATGCCAGGGTCGGCATTCCAAGGGTCGCCTGCCGTGAGCGGATCCGCGAGGCCGTTGAGCAGGAAGGCCATTTCGTTCGCCAGATCGACGGCCAGCCGCACTACGGGCAGGTATTCCTCCGGCTGGAGCCGCTGGCTCCGGGCGCAGGCATCCGGTTCGAGAACCGGGTGTCGGAGGCGAACGTGCCGGAGCGCTACCGGGCGGCCATCGAAGCAGCGGCGCGCCACCAGCTCGAGGAAGGCGTGGTGGCAGGCTATCCGGTGGTCGATGTCCGGGTGATCCTGACCGAGGGCTCCTGCCACGCGGAGCATTCCAGCGAACTTGCCTTCGGGAAAGCGGCTGCGATGGCCGTCAGGAATGGCCTCCGGGCTGCCAATCCCGTATTGCTCGAGCCGGTGATGTCGGTGCACGTGGTGACGCCAGAGGAATCAATCGGCGAGGTCAACGGCGACCTCGTCCGCCGACGCGGCGAGCTGCTCGGCCTGGACAACGCGCCCGATGGCCGGATCGTCAGGGCCCGGGTGCCGCTGGCCGAGTTGTTCGGTTATGCAACGAGGCTGCGTTCGATGACGCATGGGCGGGCTACCTACACGATGACGTTCTCGCACTATGCGGAGGTTCCCGCGGATGCAGCCGCGCGAGCCCTGCCGCCACACTGATACAGGCGATTTTTCCACCCTCCACGATGAAAAGAGAAGGACATGTCGAAAGCCAAATTTGAGCGGACGAAGCCGCACGTGAACGTGGGGACGATCGGCCACGTGGACCACGGGAAGACGACGCTGACGGCGGCGCTGACCAAGGTGATGGCGGCGAAGTTTGGCGGCGAGGTGTCGGCATACGACCAGATTGACCGGGCGCCGGAAGAGAAGGCGCGCGGCATCACGATTGCGACCTCGCACGTGGAGTACGAGTCGGAGGCGCGGCACTACGCGCACGTGGACTGCCCGGGACACGCGGACTACGTGAAGAACATGATCACGGGCGCGGCGCAGATGGACGGTGCGA
>CAZMVP010000154.1:0-5099 GCA_964569355.1 uncultured Chromatiaceae bacterium
CCGCCCACCAGGAACGCGATGCCGGCGCCGAACATCGCGCCGGACTGGTACACCGCCAGCGCCCGCCCGAGCTTCTCCTTCGGAAAGTAGTCGGCAATCATCGAGTAGGCCGCCGGTGACAGTGCCGCTTCGCCAACCCCCACGCCGACCCGGGCCAGGAACAGGCCAGTGAAGCTCCGCGCCAGGCCGCAGGCGGCCGTCATCAGGCTCCACAAGGCAATGCCGGCCGCGATGATGCCGCGCCGGCTCACCCGGTCGGACAGGCGCCCGATGGGAATGCCGAGCAGCGCATAGAAGATCGCGAAGGCGAGGCCCTGCAGCAGCCCGATGCCGAAATCGCTGACCCCGAGGTCGGCCTTGATCGGCTCGACCAGCAGCGCGATGACGATCCGGTCGATGAACGACAGCACGAACGCCACAACCAGGACCGCCACGGCATACCAGGCCCGGGCCGGGGCCGGCCAGGGCATTGAGGCGATTGGCTGGCCTGGATCGCGTCCCTGCATTAGATTGGGCGGTATCGAATCCGCAGCGCCCGAGCCGCCATGACCAACCCGCTATACATCTCGATTGCCATCGGACTCTCGCTCGGCCTCGTGGTCGGCTATCGCGGCGCCAGGGCCGTGATCCTCAAGGTGGGCGGCCCCTACGCCGGCCGGCCGGTACTCGTCGGCTGCGCCGCACTCGGGGGTCTCACCGTGCTGCTGCCGGCCGCGATGTTTTCGGTCTTCGCCAGTCTCGATCGAGGCCGCAGCATAGGCGATTCGGCGTCGTTTGTGTTCATGCTCGGCATCGTCCTCGGCATCGCGCTGGCGATTGCAAGCGGCGTCATCGTCGGCACCTTTGCCGGCGCGTTGTCGGGGCGGTTGATCGAGTCGATGCGCCCGGGTGGATGATCGGCGGTTCCGGGCCGATGGCAACCACGACAGGCCGGTGCCATCGTGAGCACTGAAGGCACGACCGCGCCACCCGCGGTGCAGGACGGGGTGCTCGCGCTCGACCATCCCCTGGAGCTGCACTTCGGTGGCGAACTCCCGCGAGTCGAGCTCGCCTGGCGGCTGGCCGGGACAGGCGGTCCCGTGGTCGCCGCACTCGGCGGGATCTCCGCCGGACGATACGTCGCCACCGGCACGCCGCACGGCTGGTGGAGCGATATCGTGGGTCCGGGCCTGGCGCTGGACACCCGCCGCTGCCGCATCCTCGGCATCGATTTCCTCGGCGGCAGCGGCCGGACAACCGGCCCCGTCTCCGGACAGACCGGATTCCCGTCCATCAGCGCGTACGACCAGGCGCAGCTGCTGCATCAACTCGCGAGGCACCTCGGGCTCTCACCGCTCGAGGCCATCGTGGGGGCGTCCTACGGTGGCATGGTCGCGCTGGCCTTTGCCGAACGCTGGCCGGACGCGGTGCGGAACCTGGTCGTGATTGGCGCGGCGGATCATGCCCATCCGATGTCCACGGCATGGCGCAGCGTGCAGCGCGCGATCGTGCGGTATGCACTGGAGAGGCAGGATGGCCCCGGCGGCCTGAAGCTGGCGCGTGCGCTGGCGATGACCACCTATCGCAGCGCCCGGGAATTTGCCGAGCGCTTCAGCGGCGAGCCGCAGGCCATCGGTGGCCACTTCCGTTTTCCGGTCGAGGACTACCTGTACGCCCGCGGCGATGCCTACGCCGCCTCGTACCTGCCCGAGGCCTTCGTGTGCCTGTCCGAATCCATCGACCTGCACCGGGTCGATGCGACGAGGATCCGCGTGCCGACCACGCTGGTGGCGATCATCGAGGACCAGGTGGTGCCGCTCACGGACATGCGAGCCCTGCGCGACCGTCTGGCCGGGCCGACGCGACTCATCGAGATCTCATCGCTGTATGGGCACGACGCCTTCCTCAAGGAAAGCGCCGCGCTGCGCCGGGTCTTCGCTGAATTGCCGGGATTGGGGGCGCAGGACCCCTGAGGAGCAAGGATTGCCGGTGCTGCGGTTCGGACAACCGCAGCACCGGCTCCCTGGTTACTGCGCGGCTGTCGGCAATACGCCCTTGAACTTCTCCGGGTCGAGCCCCGGCACGCCCTTGAAGTTCTTCGGCCCGAGGTTCAGCGACGAGACATCCATGACATGGGTGTACAGGTTCGACATGAAACCGCCGCCCGTGCTGCGGGCAAGCAGCATCTTCTTGCCATCCGGCGACAGCGACGGGAAGCCGTCGAAGCCCGCGTTGAAGGTCAGCCGCTTGGGCTCGCCACCGGCGAGGTCGCCCAGGAAGACTTCCCAGTTGTTGCCATCGACGATCCGCACGAAGACGTAGTGCCGGCCATCCGGCGCCGGATACGGCGCCCAGTTCATGTTGCGATCGAAGGTGCGCGGCGTGAACTCCGTGCCGTCGTGCTTGATGGTGAACACGGTCATCGGCGTGGGCTTGACCTTGCCGTACTCGCTGCGCTTCCAGGCCCGGTAGAGGATCGTCTCGCTGTCCGGGAGGTAGAACGGAGCGCCTTCCTGCCAGTCGTCGGTGAAGGTGATCTGCTGCTCGCCCGTGCCGTCGGCCCGCATGCGCCAGAGGTCCATGTTGCCGTCGATCTGCCGGCCGAAGACGATCCACTTGCCGTCCGGCGACACGGAGACTTCCGCCTCGTAGTACTTGTTGTTCGTCAGGCGCTTGACGTTCTTGCCATCGACGTCGGAGATGTACAGCTCGGCGCCCTGCGGATAATCGTTGGAGTCGGACCAGTTGCCGACCGGCATGTCCATGTGGTCGCGGGTCGACGTCCAGACGATGCGCTTGCCGTCGGGGAAGAAGTACGAGCAGGCATCTTGGCCGCGATCGTTGATGCGGTGGACATCGGTCCCGTCATCCTTGAACACGTAGGTCAGCGCGCCGGTTTCGCGGCCTTCGGCGTGCAACGCGGCAGGATCCTGCGTCTGGGCGATCACATGCAGGCTGTCCGGACCGTAATAGGCTTCGGCATTTTTCGGTACGTTCGGAATCAGGCGCACCGGCAATTCGGTGCCCGTGGCAGCCGGCGTCGCGGCCTTCGCGGCGCCGGTTTCGGCGGCGGAAACCTGGGCCGCGCCGAGGAGGAAGCTGGCGGCCAACACCGCGACACGATACGTGCCGGACGGGTTGCCGGTGGGGAGGTGCCTTGAATGCATAGGTATGGCTCCGCTGTCAGTGGATTGAAGTTCGATCAAGTTTCACTCGGGAATCGCGGCCGGGCGGGCGGAGGGCTCCATGACCTGCCCCCTTCTTCATTGCACCATGGCCACTCGTCGGACGGGAGTCTAGCGGCTTCGCCGGCGGTTTACACCCCTTGGCTGCCGCAGGCCGGGCGGATGTCGCTAAAGTAGCAGCGACCTGCCGTCGTGGAGTTGATCATGCAACGCTTCCAGACCCAAGCCGTGCACGCCGGGCGCGAGGACTTCGCGGAGCTTGGCGTGCACGCCCCGCCGCTGGATCTCTCGACCACCTATCCCATCGCGGACCTCGAGTCGGCCGGCCGGAGTTTCGAGGCCCTGATCCACGGCGGGAACGATGCTGCCAATCCGATCTATGCGCGTTTGCACAATCCGACCGTAGCCCGGGCCGAGGCCGCCATCGCGCGCCTCGAGGGCACGGAAACGGCGGTGGCATTCGGCTCGGGCATGGCGGCCCTGACAGCCCTGCTGATGTCCCGCCAGCAGGCTGGCCGCCACGCGCTGGTCGTGCGGCCGCTCTATGGCACCACCGACCACCTCCTTGCCAGTGGCCTGTGCGGGCTCGAGGCCGAGTTCGTCGATGCCGACCGGATCGCCGAACACAAGCGTGCCGACACGAGCCTCGTCGTGATCGAGACGCCATCGAATCCCAACCTCGACCTGACCGACATCCGTGCCGTCGTTGCAGCGGCAGGCGACGTACCGGTGCTCGTGGATTCCACCTTCGCGACGCCGGTGCTGCAGAACCCGGCCGCGCTCGGCGCCACGTGGGTGTGGCACAGCGCGACCAAGTTCCTGGCTGGCCACGGCGACGTGATCGCCGGGGTCATCTGTTGCGACGAAACGCAGGCGCAACCGTTGCGGACCATCCGCGGCATCACCGGCGCGCTGCTGCATCCGCTGGGTGCGTACCTGCTGCATCGCGGACTGCCGACGCTGGCCCTGCGCGTGGCCCAGGCGCAGGAGTCTGCAGGCATCCTGGCCGGCCGGCTCGCGGCACATCCGGCCGTGTCGAAGGTGTATTACCCGGGCCTCGGCACGGTACGCAATGCCCACCTGCTCGGCACGCAGATGAGTGGCCCCGGCGCCCAGCTGTCGTTCGAGGTGCGCGGCGGCCACGCCGCGGCCGCGGCGCTGATGGCCCGCGTGCAACTCATCACCGCGGCCGTCAGCCTGGGTTCGGTGGATACGCTGATCCAGCACCCGGCCGGGCTTACCCATCGCATGGTGGATGAAGCCACACGCACCAGGGCCGGCATCACGCCGGGATTGCTGCGGCTGTCCGTCGGCCTCGAGCATGCCGAGGATCTCTGGGAGGATCTCGAGCAGGCGCTCGATCGCGCCTGAGACCGGATCGCGCCGGGCCCCGGCGCATGTGGACCCAGGCGCGTGTGGACCCAGGCGCGTGTGGACTTGGGCGCGTGCGGGCTCGGGCGCCTGCGGATTCAGGCGGCCTGCAGGGCCTGTTCCAGGTCGGCGATCAGGTCGTCCACGTGCTCGATGCCGATGGAAAGCCGCACGAGGTCGGCACTGACACCGGCCGTCTTCAGCTCCTCGTCGTCGAGCTGGCGGTGCGTGGTGGTGGCCGGGTGGCAGGCCAGCGTCTTGGCGTCGCCGATGTTGACGAGGCGCTTGACGAGCGCGAGCCGGTCCATGAAGCGGGCGCAGGCATCGCGCCCGCCCTTGATACCGAAGCTCAGGATCGATGAGGGAATCCCGCCGTCGATGTACTGCTTCGCGAGCGCGTGGTCGGGGCTGTCCTCGAGGCCGGCGAAGTTCACCCAGCCGACCTTGGCGTGCTGGCGCAGGTAGCGCGCGATTGCCAACGCATTGGAGCAATGCCGCTCCATGCGCAACGGCAGCGTCTCGATGCCCTGCAGGATCAGGAAGGCGTTGAACGGTGAAAGCGCC
>CAZMVP010000155.1:0-2392 GCA_964569355.1 uncultured Chromatiaceae bacterium
CCACCGGCAAGGGCCAGGCCGATCCGCGCAAGCTGCCGGACGTGAAGGCCTCCATCGGCGATTTCGTCATCAACAACATGCACTTCGGCCAGCTCGCCGGCGACCTGTCCCAGCGCGGCGATGGCATCGTCGTGGATCCCCTGGCGCTGACGAGCCCATCGTTCCGCATCAACGGCAACCTGAGCTGGGTGGTCGTCGACAACGACGCCACGCGCCAGCGGAGCGAGGCGCAGTTGAAGCTCGAGTCGACCAACACCGCGCAGACGCTGAAGGCACTGGGTTATGACCCCGTGGTCGAGAGCGGGAAGGGCACGGTGGTGCTCGATCTCGTCTGGCCCGGGGCGCCGCGCGAGGATTTCCTCGGTGATGCCGGCGGGCGGGTCACGATCGACCTCGACAAGGGGCAGTTCCTGCCGGTGGATCCCGGCGGCGGCCGGCTCGTTGGCCTCCTGAGCATCGCCACGCTGCCGCGGCGGCTTGGCCTCGATTTCTCGGATGTGGTCGACAAGGGCCTGGCCTTCGACCAGGTCAAGGGCGAATTCCGGCTCGAGGATGGCAATGCCTTCACCTGCAACCTGGGCCTGGAAGGCCCGGCAACCGACATCGGCATCGTCGGCAAGGTCTCGCTGAAGGACCGGACCTACGACCAGGTCGCCGTGGTCCGCCCGCATGTGTCGGACGTGCTGGCCGTGGGCGGGTTCGTCGGCGGCCCGGTGCTGGGCAGTGCCGTGCTGCTGGTATCACAGCTCTTCCGCAAGCCGTTGAGCTCGCTTGGCGAGAGCTACTACAGCATCACCGGCAAGTGGGACCAGCTGCATGTCGAGAAGGTGCAGAAGGATGACGTCGACGTGACGCCATTCAAGGACTGCACGCGCTACCTCGCGGACGCCCTGCAGCAGCTGCCGCCGGACACCAAGGCGCCGCGCTGATCCCCGGCGACCCCCTGATTCCGGATACGGGCGTGATCCCCGGCACGGGCGGGCGCCACCCGCTAGAATCCACGACACGGCAAGGCAGGATGCAGATGAAGACGTTGCGAATCGCGGCCATCCAGATGAATTCCGGCGAGGACGTCACCGCCAACCTCACGCGCGCGCGCCGCGCGCTGCGGTCGGCGGCGGCTGATGGCGCGAAACTGGCCGTGCTGCCGGAGAATTTCGCGCGCATGGGCCGGCGCGAGGCCGACCGGCTGGCGCTGATCGAAACCGACGGCGCGGGACCCCTGCAGGATTTCCTGGCCGCGGAGGCAGCCCGCGCCGGCATGTGGATCGTCGGCGGCACGATTCCGCTCAAGAGCGACGAAGCCCGGCGGCCTTTCGCCGTGACGCTGGTCCTCGACGGTGATGGCAAGCGGGTGGCGCGTTACAACAAGATCCACCTGTTCGATGCGCGCGTCCCGGAGAGCGAGGAAGCCTACCGCGAGTCCCGCAGCACGATGCCGGGGGCAGACCCCGTGGTGATCGACACGCCCTGGGGCCGGCTGGGCGTGGCCGTGTGCTACGACCTGCGTTTCCCGGAGCTCTTCCGGCGCATGTCGGCAGAGGGCATGGACCTGCTGGCGCTGCCGGCTGCCTTCACCTATCGGACGGGTGCCGCCCACTGGGAAGCGCTGGTGCGCGCCCGGGCGATCGAGAACCTCGCCTACGTCGCCGCCGCGGCGCAGACCGGCACGCATCCGGGCGGGCGCCAGACCTGGGGACATTCCATGCTGGTGGACCCCTGGGGAGCGGTGCTCGCCGAAGCCACCGGCCGCACCCGGGTGATCACGGCCACGATGGATGTCCGCCACCTGCGGCGGTTGCGGCAGCAGTTCCCGGTGCTCGAGCACCGGCGTTTCGAAGCCTGAATTCCGGGAAGCCACCGTGAGTACCACAGCCATGCCACTGTCCCCGCTCGCCACCGTGCGCAGCCACGTGCTGGATGCCGCCGGCATCGGCGATCGCGACCTCGAGCGCGCGCTCGGCACGCTGATGCGTGGCGACGTGGACAACGCGGACCTGTATTTCCAGGTGTCGCGCCAGGAGTCCTGGACGCTGGAAGACGGCATCGTGAAGGAAGGCGCGCACAGCATCGAGCAGGGTGTCGGCGTGCGGGCCATGGCTGGCGAGAAGACCGGCTTTGCCTATTCCGATGAAGTGATGGTGCCATCGTTGCTGCAGGCATCCGCGGCCGCCGGTGCCATCGCGCGCCTGGGCGGGCAGGGTCGGGTGCAAGCCTGGCAGCCACGCTCGGGCCACAGCCTGTATCCACCGATCGATCCGCTGCCCACGCTCGGTGATGACGCCAAGGTGGCGCTGCTGCAGCAGATCGACCGGGACGTGCGGGCGCTGGATCCGCGCGTGAGCCAGGTGGTGGCGAGCCTCGCCGCCTCGCACGAGGTGGTGCTCGTCTG
>CAZMVP010000155.1:2492-5088 GCA_964569355.1 uncultured Chromatiaceae bacterium
GTGGACGACGGCACGCTCGCCGGCCGGCGCGGCTCGCTCAACGTGGACGACGAAGGCACGCCGACGCAGAACACCGTGCTGATCGAGAACGGCATCCTGCGCGGCTACCTCCAGGACCGGCTGAATGCCCGCCTCATGGGCACCGCTTCCACCGGCAATGGCCGGCGGCAGTCCTTCGCCCACCTGCCGCTGCCGCGCATGACCAACACCTACATGCTGGCAGGCCCCCACCATCCCGACGAGATCATTGCCTCGGTGAAGAAGGGCGTCTACGCCCGGAATTTCGGCGGCGGGCAGGTGGACATCACCTCCGGCAAGTTCGTGTTTTCCGCCACCGAGGCCTATCGCATCGAGAACGGCAAGCTGACGACGCCCATCCGGGATGCCACGCTGGTCGGTGACGGGCCCACGGTGCTCAACCGCGTCAGCATGGTCGGCAACGACCTCGCGCTCGACACCGGCATCGGCGTGTGCGGCAAGGAGGGCCAGTCGGTGCCGGTTGGCGTCGGACAGCCCACGCTGCGCATCGACGGGCTGACCGTGGGCGGCACGGCCGGAGCCAGCGCCGGAGCCGACGAATGAGCAATGGCAACGCACTGACGCTGGCCAATGGCCAGGGGATCCTCGAGGAGAAGGTCAACGAGGCGTTGCGCCTGGCGAAGGTCCTCGGGGCGTCGCAGGCGGAATGCAGCGCCAGTTACGGCACCGGGTTCTCCGTGAACGTGCGGATGCGCGAGGTGGAGACGTTGCGCCACCAGCGTGACCAGGGCCTCAGCGTCACGGTGTGGCTCGGCAAGCGCAAGGGCAGCGCGAGTACCTCGGACCTGCGGCCGGCTGCGCTCGAGGAATCCGTGCGCAAGGCCTGTGCGCTGGCGCGTCATGGCGCCGAGGATCCGGCCTCCGGGCTGGCGGATGCCGATCGGCTTGCCACCGTGATCCCGTCGCTCGACCTGCATCATCCCTGGCCGGTCGATCCGGCCGCCGCGATCGAACTCGCGACCGCCTGCGAGGCAGCTGCGCTGGATCTCGATCCGCGCATCACCAATTCCGAAGGCGCCTCCGTGAGCACCAGCGAAGGCGTGCGGGTGTATGGCAACAGCCACGGCTTCATCGGCGGCTATGCGGAATCCGACCACGGCATCTCGTGCTCGGTCGTGGCAGCGGCAAACGGCGCGATGGAGACCGACTACGAATACGCGGTGGCGAGGGACGCCGCTGACTTGCCGCAGCCTGCGGACATCGGCCGCGAGGCGGGCCGCCGGACCCTGGCGCGCCTGGGTGGCATCAAGCCGGAAACCCGCGTGGCGCCAGTGCTCTTCCCGGCCCGCGTGGCCCGCGGCCTCATCGGCCACCTGCTCGGCGCGATCAGCGGTGGCGCGCTGTACCGGAAGTCCACGTTCCTGCTCGGCGCGCTGGACACGCAGGTGTTCGCCCCACGCGTGACGATCGACGAGCGGCCCCACCTGCCGAAGGCACTGGCGAGCGCGCCCTTCGACGACGAAGGCGTGGCCACCCGGGACCGGTGCCTGGTCGAGGCCGGCGTGCTGCGCGGCTACCTGCTCGGCAGCTACTACGCCCGCAAGCTCGGCATGGCCTCGACCGGCAACGCCGGCGGCGCGCACAACCTCGTGGTGCGCAGCACGGCTGGCAGCTTCGAGGAACTGCTGAAGACCCTGCACAAGGGGCTCGTGATCACCGACCTCATGGGCAGCGGCGTCAACCCGGTGACGGGCGACTACTCGCGCGGCGCCAGCGGTTTCTGGGTCGAGAACGGCGTGATCCAGTACCCGGTCACCGAGATCACGGTGGCCGGCAACCTGAAGGACATGTACCGCGGCATCGTCGCCGTCGGCAATGACGTCGACCGGCGCGGCGGAGTCCTCACCGGCTCGATACTGATCGAGGAGATGACGATTGCCGGCAGCTAGGCCGGCTTGGCCGGGCCGGTCAGGATCTCGAGCACGTGCCGGTATTTTTCGGCCGTCCGGCTGATGACCTCGGCCGGCAGTTTCGGGCCGGGGGCCTTCTTGTTCCAGTCGAGTGTTTCGAGGTAATCCCGGACGAACTGCTTGTCGAAACTCGGCGGACTGATCCCGGTGCGGTATTCGGCGGCCGGCCAGAACCGCGACGAGTCCGGCGTCATGACCTCGTCGATCAGGTACAGCTTGCCGGCGTCGTCGAGGCCGAACTCGAACTTGGTGTCGGCGATGATGATGCCGCGGCTCCGCGCATATGCCGCGCCTTCCGAGTAGATGCGCAGCGCCAGGCGCCGCACTTCATGCGCGAGGTCCCGGCCCACGAGCTTTTCGCCTTCGGCGAAACCGATGTTCTCGTCATGATCGCCCGCGGCGGCCTTCGTCGCCGGCGTGAACAACGGTTCCGGCAGCTCGGCCGCGAGCGGCAGGCCTGCCGGCAGCGGGATGCCGCAGACCGCGCCGGTCGCCAGATAGTCCTTGTAGCCCGAGCCGATCAGGTAGCCGCGAACCACGGCCTCGATCGGCAGTGGTTTCAGGCGGCGGACAACCATGGCGCGCGAGGCGATGGTGGTCCGCTCGGCCTCGTCGGCGATGACCTGCTCGAGCGGCAGGTCCGCGAG
>CAZMVP010000156.1:0-5074 GCA_964569355.1 uncultured Chromatiaceae bacterium
GCAGCGGCTCGACGGCCCGGTGCGCGGCAACGGCAAGATCATCCAGGAGCTCGAGTCGGCATTCCGTGGCGCGGGCTGGGCCGTGATCAAGGTGGTCTGGGGAACGCGCTGGGATCCCCTGCTGGCCAAGGACACCACCGGTGCGCTTCGCCGCCGGATGGAAGAGGCCGTGGATGGCGACTACCAGAGCTTCAAGGCCAACGGCGGCGCCTACGTGCGCGAGCACTTCTTCGGCAAGTATCCCGAACTGAAGGAGATGGTGGCCCACTTCACGGATGACGAGATCTACCGCCTGAACCGCGGGGGCCTCGACGCAATCAAGGTCTACGCCGCCTACGACCGCGCGGTGAAGCAGGACGGCCGGCCGGTCGTGATCCTCGCGAAAACCGTCAAGGGCTACGGCATGGGCGAGGCGGGCGAGGGTCGCATGACGGCCCACCAGGCCAAGAAGCTCGATACCGACAGCCTGAAGGCCATGCGGGATCGCTTCAACATTCCGATCTCCGATGCCGAGATCGAGAAGATCCCGTTCTACATGCCCGACAAGGACAGCGAGGAGATCCGCTATCTCCATGAGCGGCGCCAGCAGCTCGGTGGCTACCTGCCGGCCCGCAAGAAGCGCATTGCACCGCTGACGGTGCCGGGCCTTGAGGTCTTCAGCAAGGAACTTGAAGGCACCGGCGACCGTGCGGTATCGACCACGATGGTGTTCGTGCGGATCCTGAACACGCTGATCCGCGACAAGAACATCGGCAAGATCGTCGTGCCGGTCGTGCCCGACGAGGCGCGAACCTTCGGCATGGAAGGCATGTTCCGCCAGGTCGGCATCTACTCGTCGGTTGGCCAGCTCTACACGCCGCAGGATGCCGAGCAGCTTGTCTATTACCGCGAGACCCAGAATGGCCAGATCCTGCAGGAGGGCATCAACGAGGCCGGTGCATTCTGTTCGTGGATGGCGGCGGCCACGGCCTATTCCAACCACGGCGTCTACACGGTGCCGTTCTACACCTTCTACTCGATGTTCGGCTTCCAGCGGATCGGGGATTTCATCTGGGCCGCCGGCGACATCCAGGCCAAGGGCTTCCTGATGGCCGGCACGGCCGGCCGCACCACGCTGGCGGGCGAGGGCCTGCAGCACCAGGACGGCCACAGCCATCTTGCCGCTTCCACGATCCCGAACTGCGTGGCCTACGATCCGGCCTACGGGTACGAGCTTGCCGTGATCATCCAGGACGGCCTGCGGCGGATGTACACCGAGCAGGAACGGATCTTCTACTACATCACGATGATGAACGAAAACTACCCGCAGCCGGCCCTGCCCGAGGGCGTGAACGAGGGCATCCTGCGTGGCATGTATCCGTTGTCGAAGGGTGGCAAGCACAAGCACCGCGTGCAGCTCATGGGGGCTGGCACGATCCTTCGCGAAGTCATTGCGGCCGCGGAGATGCTCGAGAAGGACTGGCAGGTTTCCGCCGATGTCTGGAGCGTGACGAGCTTCAGCGAACTGCGGCGGGATGGCATCGACTGCGACCGGTGGAACCTGCTGCATCCGGAGGAGCCTGCGCGCCGGTCGTATGTCGCGAACACACTGGCCGGTGCGAAGGGGCCGTTCGTGGCGGCGTCGGATTACATCCGCACGGTAGCCGACCAGATCCGGACCTGGATCCCGGGGCGCTACACCGTGCTCGGCACCGATGGCTTTGGCCGCAGCGATTGCCGGGCGGCGTTGCGCGATTTCTTCGAGGTGGATGCACGGCATATCGTGGTGGCGGCGTTGAAATCGCTGGCCGACGATGGCGCAATCGAGGCGAAGGTTGCCGCCCAGGCGATCACGAAGCTCGGGATCGACGCATCCCGGCCCAACCCGGTCACGGTCTGAAAGCAACCCATGGCGCGACGTGAAGTAACCATCCCCGATCTCGGCGACTTCAAGGACGTCGAGATCGTCGAGGTCCTGGTCAAGGCGGGCGACAAGGTCGAGGTCGAGCAGCCGGTGATGGTGCTGGAAACCGACAAGGCCGCGATGGAAGTGCCGTCGCCCGTTGCCGGGACCGTCGTCGAGCTGAAGGTGGCCCAGGGCGGGCGGGTGTCCAAGGGCGACCTCGTGCTGGTCATCGAAGCCGAGGCCGAGGCGAAGGCCGCCGATCAGGCGGCGACACCGAAGCCGGCTTCGCCCACTCCGGCAGCGGCGACTGCGTCCGCGCCACCGGCGGGCGGGAGGCCAGCCGCACCGCCCCCGGCCGCACCCGTCGCGACACCATCCGTGCCGGCACCGTCCTCGCCGCCACCGTTCTTCGGTGGCCTGCCACCGATCGATGAAGGCAGTTTCGTCAAGGCCCACGCGAGCCCGTCGGTGCGCAAGTTCGCCCGCGAGCTTGGCGTCGATCTTGGCCGGATCAAGGGCTCCGGCCAGAAAGGCCGGATCGTGGCCGAGGACATCAAGGCTTTCGTCAAGGCGGTGATGACCGGCGCGGCCGGTGCACCGGGCGCAGGTGGTGCACTGCCCAGGGTGCCCGTGGTCGACTTCGCGAAGTTCGGGCCCATCGAGCTCCGGCCCCTGTCGCGCGTGCAGAAGATCTCCGGACCACGGTTGCAGGCGTCCTGGCTCAACATTCCGCACGTCACCCAGCATGACGAGGCGGACATCACCGAGCTCGAGGTCCAGCGCAATGCCTTGAAGGCCGGGGCCGAGCTGGCCGGTGCGCGGCTCACGCCGCTCGCCTTCTTCATCAAGGCCTGTGTCCTGGCGCTGAAGGAGTTCCCGGACTTCAACAGCTCGCTCTCCGAGGATGGCAGAAGCCTCGTGGTGAAGAACTACTGGCACATCGGTTTCGCTGCCGATACGCCGCAGGGGCTCGTGGTGCCGGTGATCCGCGACGCGGACCAGAAGAACGTGTTCCACCTGGCGAAGGAGCTGGGCTCGCTGTCGGAGAAGGCGCGCGCCGGCAAAGTCACTGCCGCCGAAATGCAGGGTGGTACCTTCACGATCTCGAGCCTGGGCGGCATCGGCGGCACCCACTTCACGCCGATCATCAATGCACCGGAGGTCGCCATCCTCGGTATCGGCCGGGCAGGGAAGCGGCCGGTCTGGGTCGGCAAGAAGTTCATGCCGCGGCTGATCCTGCCGCTGTCGCTGTCTTACGACCATCGGGTCATCGACGGCGCAACCGGCGCGCGCTTCATCACCCGGCTCGTCGCGCTGCTGGCCGACGTCGACGGGCTGCTGAAGAACTGATCCATGGCATTGACCGATGTAAAGGTCCCGAACCTCGGCGATTTCAAGGACGTCGAGATCATCGAGGTGCACGTCAAGGCCGGTGATTCCGTCGAGGCCGAGGCGCCGCTGATCACGCTGGAAACCGACAAGGCCGCGATGGAGGTGCCGGCACCGGCGCCGGGCGTGGTTTGCGAAGTGCTGGTGAAGACCGGCGACCGGATCAACGAGGGATCGCTGATCGTGCGACTGGAGACGGCTGCAGGCGCCGACAAGGCACCAGCGGCCGGCAAGACACCCGCTGCTGAAAAGGCCAGCCCGAAGCCGGCCCCTCCGCCGTCCGGCACTGCCACGCCGCCCGCTGCGGCCGGCATGACCGGTGTGGCGACCGATAGCGGGGCCGGGGTATCGGCGCCGTCAGCGCCTGTCGCTGTGCCACCGGCGGCCAAAGGCGTACCTGCACCGGGCAAGAGCTACACCGGCAAGGTCGATCGCGAGGCCGACTTCCTGGTACTGGGTGCCGGGCCGGGTGGCTATCCGGCCGCGTTTCGTGCGGCCGATCTCGGCCTCGACGTGACCCTCGTCGAGCGCTGGGCCACGCTGGGTGGCGTGTGCCTGAATGTCGGCTGCATCCCGTCGAAGGCGTTGTTGCATGCGGCCAGGGTGATCGACGAAGCCGAGGCCATGGCCGCCTGCGGTGTCAGCTTCGGGAAACCGGAGATCGACCTCGACAAACTGCGTGGCTGGAAGGACCAGGTCGTCGGCAAGCTGACCGGCGGGCTGGCAACGCTCGCGAAGCAACGCAAGGTCGCCGTGGTGCCGGGCACCGGCCGGTTCCTGTCGCCCAACCACCTCGAAGTCAGCGATGGCAAGGCGAAGCAGGTCATCGCATTCAGGACCTGCGTGATCGCGGCCGGGTCCGAGCCCGTGAAGCTGCCCGGCTTCCCGGACGATCCGCGGATCATCGACTCGACCGGCGCGCTGGAACTCAAGGCCATCCCGAAGAGGATGCTGGTAGTCGGCGGTGGCATCATCGGGCTCGAGATGGCCACCGTCTACGAGGCCCTCGGCACGAAGGTCTCGGTGGTCGAATTGACCGACGCCTTGATGCCGGGCACGGACCCTGATCTCGTGCGGCCGCTGCAGAAGCGGATCGCCAGGCGCTACGAACAGATCCTGCTCGGCACGAAGGTCACCCAGGTCAAGCCGGCGAAGGATGGCCTGCACGTCACCTTCGACGGAAAGACCACCGGTACCCAGGTCTTCGACCAGGTGCTGATGTCGGTCGGCCGTTCACCGAACGGCAAGCGCATCGACGCCGGGAATGCCGGCGTCATGGTGGCCGACAACGGCTTCATCCCGGTCGACAAGCAGATGCGGACCAACGTGCCGCACATCTTCGCGGTGGGCGACATCGTCGGCCAGCCGATGCTGGCCCACAAGGCGAACCACGAGGGCCGCGTGGCTGCGGAAGTCGCCGCAGGCATGAAGGTGGCCTTCGATGCCCGCGTGATCCCGTCGGTGGCCTACACCGATCCCGAGGTCGCCTGGGTCGGCGTCACCGAGACCGAGGCGAAGGCCAGGGGCATCGCCTATGGCAAGGGCACCTTCCCGTGGGCCGCCAGCGGCCGTTCGCTCGGGCTGAACCGCGACGAGGGCATGACCAAGCTCCTGTTCGACCAGGACACCCACCGCGTGATCGGCGCCGGCATCGTCGGCCCGAATGCGGGCGACCTGATCAGCGAGGTGGCACTGGCAATCGAAATGGGCTGCGACGCCGCCGACATCGGCCTGACCATCCACCCCCATCCCACGCTCTCCGAAACCGTGGCTTTCGCCGCCGAGGCCTTCGAGGGCACG
>CAZMVP010000157.1:0-5061 GCA_964569355.1 uncultured Chromatiaceae bacterium
CCAGGATGGAGGCGAATCGAGGGATCCTCATGCCAAGGAACGATATGGCTTGCCACGAGGAATGACTCGTCACGCACGCCGGAAATACAGCACTTGCCGCCATAACTGCCCAGGATGGAGCGCCGGAAAAAGCCCTGCTTGACGCGATACTTCCCCAAGGCAACACGAACTTCACCGGTAAAGTCTGGCTCGATGTAGGGCAGTTCCTCTTCCAGCAACTCGGGATATCCGCTCTTGGCCAGAAGTTGATTTCGGAGCGCATCACACTCCTCCACCAGATCGTTCCAATTGGTGTGGAACTCATCCCAGACCTTGCGGTCGAGTACAGATGCATTCTTCAGGCCGGAGCGCCCGCTCCCCCGAATTGCCGGGTCAAGGCTGGCAAAGTTGCTGCACTTCATCGCCAGCGCATCCGGCGTGCGCCCGATCAGCCCCGCCAGCTCGATGATCTGTTTGTTTCCCTTGTGCAGCTGCCCGAACGGCGTCTCGCAATAGAACTGGAACGCAAGCAGCGTCTGCTCCCTGGACCAGTTTCTGGTGGCGCCGAAGGCACCTTCGGAAGACTCCCTTGATTCACTCATGGCGGGATCCGCTGCCCCTCACACCGCAATAGGCGCCCTGATTGCCGGATGAGATTCGTAGCCAGCGATCCCGATGTCCTCATACCGGTAATCAAACAGCGACGCCGGCCGGCCTTTCAGCTCCAGCCTCGGCAGCGGCAGTGGCTCTCGGCCGAGCTGCTCATCCGCCTGCTCCAGGTGATTCAGATACAGGTGGCAGTCGCCGCCAGTCCAGATGAAGTCGCCGGCCTCGAGGTCACACTGGGCAGCGACCAGGTGCGTCAGCAGCGCATAGGAAGCGATGTTGAACGGCACGCCGAGGAAGATGTCGGCGCTGCGCTGGTAGAGCTGGCACGAGAGCCGGCCCTCGGCGACCCAGAACTGGAACAGCGCATGGCAGGGCGACAGGGCCATCTTCGGCAGGTCGGCGACATTCCAGGCGGAGACGATCAGCCGGCGGGAGTCGGGATTGCGGCGGATCTGGTCGATGACCTGACTCAACTGGTCGATGTGCACACCGTCGGGCGTCGGCCACGAGCGCCACTGCGCGCCATACACAGGGCCAAGGTCGCCATTCCGGTCGGCCCACTCGTCCCAGATCGTGACGCCGTGCTCGTGCAGGTAGGCGATGTTGGTGTCGCCCTTCAGGAACCAGAGCAGCTCGTGGATGATCGAGCGCAGGTGCAGCTTCTTGGTGGTGACCATCGGAAAGCCGTCGGCCAGATTGAAGCGCATCTGGTAACCGAAGACCGAGCGCGTGCCGGTGCCGGTGCGGTCGTCCTTCTGCACGCCGTGGTCGCGAACGTGCTTCAGCAGTTCAAGATACTGTCGCACGGCGATAGGCCAGGAAGAGCAGCGTGATGCCGGCAATGAGCATGGGGAGCGTGAGGACCTGGCCCATCGTGACCCAGCCGAAGGCAAGGTAGCCGATCTGCTCGTCCGGCAGCCGCCAGAACTCCACGAGGAAACGGAACACGCCATAGCCGACCAGGAAGAGACCGGACACGGCCATCACGGGCCGCGGCTTCGAGGAATAGATCCACAGGATCAGGAACAGCGTGAGGCCCTCGAGGCCGGCTTCGTAGAGCTGCGTGGCATGGCGCGGCACGCCGTCGACGATGAACGCCCACGGCACTGAAGTGGGTGCGCCCCAGAGTTCGCTGTTGATGAAATTGGCGATGCGCCCGGCGCCGAGGCCGATGGGCACCAGCGGCGCGACGAAATCCATGAGCCGGAAGAACGGCACCTGGAGCTTCCGGCCATACAGGCCCATCGCGACCATCACGCCGATGAAGCCGCCGTGGAAGGACATGCCGCCCTCCCAGATCTTGAACAGGTTCAGCGGGTTCTCGCGCAGCTGGTCGAATCCGTAGAACAGCATGTAACCGATCCGGCCGCCGAGCAGCACGCCGAGCGCGCCGTAGAAGATCAGGTCATCGACCTGCAGCGGCGTCACCGGCGAGTCGGCCCGGGCAGCGCGCCGCCGGCCGAGGACCCAGGCTGCGACG
Organism: uncultured Chromatiaceae bacterium; assembly: GCA_964569355.1. Classification (GTDB taxonomy): domain Bacteria; phylum Pseudomonadota; class Gammaproteobacteria; order Steroidobacterales; genus SHZI01. The sequence goes on from CAZMVP010000157.1 coordinate 2,069, forward strand.
AAGCCGACCAGATAGGTGATGCCGTACCAGCGGATGGCAAGCGGCCCGATCTTGAGCGCGATCGGGTCGATGTGGGGGTACACGAACATGCGCGGCCTATGGTACTAGACTGCGCCCCGATGAAAGGCATCGAAACCAGCCTCCCCGTCGCCGCGGCGCTGCCGGCGCTGGCCGCCGCGCTTGCAGAACAGCAGCGCGTGCTGCTCACGGCCCCGCCGGGCGCCGGCAAGAGCACGCTCGTGCCGCTGGCCCTGCTCGCGGCGCCATGGCTCGGGAACCAGCGCATCGTCGTGCTTGAGCCACGCCGGCTCGCGGCCCGGGCAGTGACTGCCCGGATGGCCGCGAACCTCGGGGAGGTCGTTGGCGAAACGGTGGGCTATCGGATGCGGCAGGACACCCGCGTCGGCCCGCGCACGCGGCTCGAGGTCGTGACAGAGGGCATCCTGACCCGACAGCTCCAGCGCGACCCGGCGCTGGAAGGCATCGGCCTCGTGATCTTCGACGAATTCCATGAGCGCAGCCTGCAGGCGGATACCGGCCTCGCTTTCGTGCTCGATGCCCAGCGCCACCTGCGCGCCGACCTGCGGGTGCTGGTGATGTCGGCCACGCTGGACAGCACGGCGCTCTCGCGGTTGCTGGGAGACGCGCCGGTCATCAGCGCACCGGGACTGAGTTTCCCGGTCACCACGCAGTACCTCGACCGGCCCGCGACCGCGCCGGTGGACCGCCTCGCGGTATCCGCGGTCCGACGCGCACTGGTGGATGAAACCGGCGACATCCTGGTGTTCCTGCCCGGCGTGGCCGAGATCCGCCGGACCGAAAGCGCGTTGCGCGACGGGAGCCTGCCGGCCGGCGTGCAGCTCCACTGCCTCTACGGCGACTTGAGTCGCGAAGCACAGGACGCGGCGCTGCAGCCGGCACCGGCCGGTGGGCGCAAGGTCGTGCTCGCCACCAACATCGCCGAAACCAGCCTGACGATCGAGGGCATCCGCGTGGTCATTGACGGCGGGCTTGAGCGCCGCGCGGGCTTCGATCCGCGCAGTGGCATGAGCCGGCTCTCGACGGTACGCATCTCGCAGGCCTCGGCCGACCAGCGCCGCGGCCGCGCGGGCCGACTGGGACCGGGTGCCTGCATCCGCTTGTGGACTGAAGCCGAACACCGCGCCCTGTTGCCGCACACGCCGCCGGAGATTGCCAATGCCGATCTGGCGTCACTGGCACTGGAACTGGCCGGCTGGGGCACGCGGGACGCTACCGCGCTCGACTGGCTCACGCCGCCACCGCCGGGTGCGCTCGCCCAGGGCCGCGAGCTGCTGCGTGCGCTCGGCGCGCTGGATGGGCAAGACCACCTCACGCCACGCGGCCGGGACATGCTCTCTCTCGGCACCCACCCACGCCTGGCGCGGATGCTGCTCGCCACACGCGAAAACGGGGCCGCCGCGACGACCACCGCAACGACCACCGCAACGACCACCGCAACGACCGGCGCCACGGCCTGCGCCCTGGCCGCACTGCTCGGCGAACGCGATCTGCTGCGTGGCCGGCCTGGCGAACGGGACCCGGACTTGCGCACACGGCTCGAGCTGCTGGCCCGTGATGCCACCACACCGGTACCTGCCGATGCCGACCGCAATGCGATCAGCACCGTGCGACGCTCGGCCGCCGGCTTTGCCCGCCAGCTCGGACTGCGCGGCGACGCGTCGTTGTCGGTGGATGAGGCCGGCTGGCTGCTGGCCCTCGCCTATCCCGACCGCGTGGCACAGGCGCGGGAGCCGGGGTCCGGCCGCTACCTGCTCTGCAACGGCCGCGGTGCCGGCTTTGCCGGCCCGACTGCCCTGGCACAAGCCAGGTATCTCGTCGTGGCTGGCCTCGAGGGCAACAACAGGGATGCACGCATCGACCTCGCACTGCCGCTCGGGGCCACCGAGCTCGACCGGCACTTTGCCGATGCCATCGTCACGACGGCGGACATCCGCTGGGACGAGCGCAGCAAGGCGGTGGTCGCACGTCGCGAGCGGCGACTCGGTGCCCTGCTGCTCGATGACGAGCCGCTCAAGAATCCGGATCCGGATCGGCTGGCCGACGCGATGCTCGATGGCGTCCGTGCCCTGGGGCTGGACGCCTTGCCCTGGACACCGGAGCTGCGCCAGTGGCAGGCGCGCGTGATGCTGCTCCGGTCCCTCGATCCTGCCTGGCCCGACGTCAGCAGCGCGACGCTCGGCACCACGCTCGAGGACTGGTTGAAACCGTGGCTCGTGGCAACCGGCCCGGGCGGCATCACCCGGGCCAGCCATCTTGCGCGACTCGATCTCGCTGCTGCATTGCAGGCGCTGCTGTCGTGGCAGCAAGCCTCCGATCTCGCTGTACTGGCGCCGACGCATCTCGTGGTACCGAGCGGCTCGCGCGTGGCCATCGACTACCTCGATGGCCCGGCCCCCACCCTCTCCGTTCGCCTGCAGGAGGTCTTCGGCCTGATGGCAACGCCGCGGATCGCGGGCGGCAAGGTGGCGATCCTGCTCAAGCTGCTGTCACCGGCAAGGCGCCCGATCCAGCTGACGCAAGACCTGGAGAACTTCTGGCAATCCACCTACCACGAGGTCCGCAAGGAGCTCAAAGGCCGCTATCCGCGACACCACTGGCCGGAAGACCCGCGGCAGGCCGAGCCCACCCGGCGCGTGAAGCCGCGGGCATGAGCCCGTGAAATGTGCCGCGGACCACCTGCGGCCGCGGCAGTCCATGCATAATTGCCTCGTGCCCGAGGCTCTGGATGGACGGCCGACAATGGACCAGGAACGACTTCATCAACTGCTCGCCGAACTGGATCGGGAGCTGAAATCCGCTACTTCGCTGGATGCGGAATCCCGCGCGTTGCTGGAGCGAGTGGTGGCCGGGCTCCCCGGACGCAGCGCGACGGCCGCACCGGCGCAACCCGACCGGGAACCGGCGGCGCCGGAAGCCCACCTGCGCGAGCTGATGATGCGCTTCGAGACCGA
>CAZMVP010000158.1:0-2443 GCA_964569355.1 uncultured Chromatiaceae bacterium
GCGATCGTTGACGACTTCTGCAGGATACGTCCGGCCGCGAAGGGCAAGGTGGAGCCGAAGGCCTACCAGTCCTGGTACCAGGACCAGTTCTCTGCCGGCGACTGGGCATCATGGGCGCCCGGCCAGGTCAACGCCTTCGCCAGTGCCGTCGGCAAGTCGCATGGCCGCATCCACTTCTGCGGCGAACATACCGCGGTGTCGAACCGCGGCATGGAAGGCGCGATGGAATCCGGCGAGCGCGCCGCCTTCGAAATCCTGGGCCTGGTCTGACATGCCGGACACGCTGATGCAGCCCTTCCGGGCGTTGCGCCCGGCACCGGGCCAGGCGGCCGCCGTGGCCGCCCCGCCCTACGACGTGCTGAACACCGCCGAGGCCCGGCTGCGCGCCGCGGGTCGCCCGGCCAGTTTCCTGCACATCTCGAAGCCCGAGATCGACCTGCCGGACGGCACAGACCCGTACGCGCCGGTGGTCTATGCCACGGGTGCCGCCAATCTCCGCCGGCTCATCGATGACGGCATCCTCGAGCGCGATGCCGAGCCTCATTACTATGTCTATCGGCTCCGGATGGGCAACCACGTGCAGACCGGTATCGCCGGTGTCGGCAGCGTGGCCGAGTACGACCGGAACCGCATCCGCAAGCATGAGTTCACCCGTCCCGACAAGGAAGACGACCGCGTCCGGCAGATCACCGCGCTCAATGCCCAGACCGGCCCCGTGCTGCTCGCCTATCGCAGCGATGCGGAGCTGGCAAGACTCGTGGCCACACAGGCAGAGGGCACGCCGGAGTACGACGTGACCGCCGACGATGGCGTCGTCCACACGATCTGGGTGGTCCGGGACCCGGCGACGATCAGCGCGATCACGCAGGCCTTCGACGGCATGGCTTCGCTGTACATCGCCGATGGCCACCACCGGTCGGCTTCGGCCTCGCGCGTGGCTGCCGCTCGCCGCGCGGATCGCAAGGCCGCCACCGGAACGGCCGCCGAATGTTTCCTGTGCGTGGCCTTTCCGCACGACCAGATGCGGATCTTCGATTACAACCGCGTCGTCAGGGACCTGAACGGACTCTCGCCCGCGGAGTTCCTCGCACGGCTCGCACCGGCCTTTGCCGTGGCCCCGTCGGCGACGGAGGCAAGGCCGGGTCGTCCAGGGGAATTCGGCATGTACCTGGGGGGCCGCTGGCATCGGCTCGAGATCAAGCCTGCACTCATTCCCGACGATCCGGTCGCCAGCCTCGATGTCAGCCTGCTGCAGCAGAACCTGCTGGGGCCCATCCTCGGCATCGGCGATCCCCGGCGGGACAAGCGCATCGATTTCGTCGGCGGCATCCGCGGGCTCGGCGAGCTCGAACGCCGCGTGGACGGCGGCGAGATGGCGGTGGCCTTCGCCCTGCATCCCACCAGCCTCGAGGCGCTGATGCGCGTGGCGGACGCCAACGAGGTCATGCCACCGAAGTCGACCTGGTTCGAGCCCAAGCTGGCCGACGGCCTGCTGTCCCACGTGCTCGACTGACCGCGCCGCATCGGGTCGACACGCATCGGGCCGGGCCACATCCGGCCGGCAGGCGCATCACCGGCATTCAGAGCAGCACGGTCCGGTCGGGCAATTCGTCCGGGTTCGCACCGGTGGCCGGGAAATGCAGCGTGGCCAGTTCCCCGATCCGGCGGAGCGCTTCGATGGTGCCTTCCCGGTAGCGACCCACCGCGCAGGCAGCCTGAAGCTCATCGCAGATGGCCCGCCATTGCACCGGCGCGACCCGCCCGTTGAACCCCCGGTCGGCAACGATCTCGATCCGGTGCTCGGCGAGCAGGATGTAGAGCAGCACGCCGTTGTTGGCCGCCGTGTCCCACATGCCGAGCCGGGAAAACACCTCGGCCGCCCGCGCCCTGGCATCGATGCCGGCAAAGAGCTGGCCAATGGCGAGGCTGGTCTCGACGGCGCAACGGATCTCCGCGCCATGCCGTCGTTCCGACGCGGCGACTTCCGCATCGATCGCCGCCAGTGCCGCCGGCGGGAAGCATCGCCGCAGCCGGAAGGGCGTAGCCGCCAGGTTCTGAAGCCAGCGCTGCAACATCTTCCTGGTCACCAACGGCCGGACGCGCCGCCGCCTCCGAACCCGCCGCCACCGCCACCAAAGCCGCCACCCGACGACCCGCCGAATCCGCCACCAAATCCGCCGCCGCGACCATGGCTGGCCCAGCGCCCGCCGTGCCGGCCGGCCCCCAAGGCAACCACGAAGCCTACCAGTGTCATGAAGGCCGCCATGCCGAGCAAGCCGACGACAAGCCAGGTAATGCCACCGGCCACGGCGCCGGTGGCCACGGCCCCGGGCACCTGCCCCAGCATCCGTCGGAGGATGCCACCCACGACCACGGACAGGATGAAGATGACGGGCAGCAGGTTGCCGATGTCGGTGCCGGGTCGACGGCTCGCGACGGGTTC
>CAZMVP010000158.1:2543-5053 GCA_964569355.1 uncultured Chromatiaceae bacterium
CCGCCCCAGCTTCCAGGCCTCCGCCACCCGCAGCCCGTACTGCTCGATGGTTTCCGGCGCCGTGGTAGGCACCAGCAACACCGCAACCTGGCTGCCCTTGCGGGTTTCAAGTTCGGCCAGCCGACCCTCGAGCGCCGCCTTATCCGCCGCCGACAGCGTATGGGTCTGATCCACCACGCGCGCCACCGGTGGCACCGGCACCAGTTGCTGGGCCGGGGCGGCAGCGGCCACCAGCCACAGCAGCAGTGCCGCCGCCAACGTGGTCCGCGGCCGGGGCAGCAAGCCGGACTGCATTCGGGCCAGCATCCGTGGCAACTGCCCGGTAGCCATCTTCGACGGTCAGCCGCCGGTCGTGCCGAAATTCACTTCCGGTGGCTTGCTGATCTCCGCCTCGTTCTCGACGGTGAAGGTGGGCTTCACCTTGTAGCCGAACATCATCGCCGTCAGGTTGTTCGGGAAGGACCGCACCAGGGTGTTGTACTCCTGCGTCGCGTCGATGAAGCGCTTGCGGGCCACCGTGATCCGGTTCTCCGTGCCTTCGAGTTGCGCCTGCAGGTCCCGGAAGTTCTGGTCGGATTTGAGTTCGGGGTATTTCTCCACCACGACCAGCAGGCGCGACAGTGCGCCGGACAGCTGTCCCTGGGCCTCCTGGAATTGCTTGAACGCCGCCGGGTCGCTCAGCGTCTCGGGCGTTGCCTGGATGGCGCCGACCCGCGATCGCGCCTCGGTGACCTGGATCAGCACATTGCGTTCCTGCTGGGCGAAGCCCTCCACGGTCTTCACGAGGTTCGGGATCAGGTCGGCGCGACGCTTGTACTGGTTCAGCACGTCGGCCCAGGCGGCCTTCACGCCCTCGTCGCCACCCTGGATGGCGTTGTAGCCGCAGCCGGAGAGCAGCAGGCTCGACAGCAGGAGCAGTGGCATGAGCCTCGGGAATTTCGCATGCATGTCGGGGCACTCCTCAAGGACGGAAGCTGCGGGGAACCGGTCCAGTATCCGGTTCAGTATCCGGACCAGTGTCCGGTTCAGTATAGTCACGCGGGCCGGTCTAGTCGTCGGCGTTGTCGTCGGGATCGCGGGGCAACCACTCGATGCCGACATACCCCACCCTGCGCCGCTCGATGGACAGGACCGTCAGCCGGCAGCCGGAGACCTCGAGGGTGTCACCCTTCACCGGCAACCGCGCCAGCGTGTTCATGAACAGGCCGGACAGCGTGTGGGTATCCGCATCGTGCTCGAGCGTCGTCCCGATCGCCCGCTCGACATCCGCGATCGGGGCCAGGCCATCGGCCTCCCAGTAACCCTCCCGGGGCTTGCGGATTTCGTGGGCCTCCGCCGTGGTATCGGTCTCGTCGCGGATCTCGCCGGTGATTTCCTCCAGCAGGTCCTCGAGGCTCACGACACCGACCATCTGGCCGTACTCGTCGACGACGATCGCGAGGTGCATCCGGCGCTGGCGCATCTGTTCCATCACGCGGGACACGCCCACGTTGTCCGGCACCACCAGCGGCTCGCGGGCGAACTGCACGAGGTTCGACCACGGCGATGGCGCGCCGTCGAGCATGGCGGCGAAGATGTCCTTGGTGAGCAGCACGCCGTGGATGCTGTCATCGCTGCGCCGGACCAGCGGATAGCGCGAGTGCTCGGAGTCCCTGACGATGGCCATGTTGGTGGCGGCATCGTCGGTGATGTCGAGTGCCACGACATCCGGGCGCGCGATCATGACCGCGGACACCGGCTGCCGGCCGAAGCCGAGCAGGTTCTGCAGCATCTCGCCCTTGATGCTGCTGATCCGTCCCGCGGCGCGCGAGGTGGCAACCAGCCCCTTGATCTCGCCGGCGGTCAGCACGTCCTCATGCGTGGGCTCGCTGACACCGCACAGGCGCAGGATGCCGCGCGACGCGCGATCCAGCAGCCAGTTCAACGGATAGACCAGCAGGTAGCAGGCATGCAGCGGGTAGGCGATCCACAGCGCCATCGAGTCGGCCTGGCGGATGGCAAACGACTTCGGCACCTGCTCGCCCACGACGATGTGCAATGACGAGAACAGCAGGAAGCCCGCCAGGAAGGAGACCTGGTGGATCGATGCTTCCGGAAGGTCCATCGTGGACAGCAGTGGCCCCAGCAATCCGGCGACGAAGGGCTCGCCGATCCAGCCCAGGCCCAGCGAGGCCATGGTGATGCCGAGCTGGCAGGCCGCAAGGTACGCCTCGAGGTGCCCCATGATGGCGAGCGTCAACCGGGCCCGGCGACTTCCCTCGTCAGCCTGCGCCCTGACACGGAACAGCCGCGTCCTGACGAGCGCGAATTCCGCCACGACGAAAAACGCATTGGTCGCCAGCAACAGGACCACCAGCGACAATGTGTAGACCGTACTCATCTATGCAGTTCCCAAGGACTCCGGACCCGTTTCCGGGCAGCAGATGGCGTGAATGGCTGGAATGACTTTTGCCCGCTGCCGCATGGCTACTATTGCATGTTGCAAGGCTTCCATCACGCTGCCCTGTCGA
>CAZMVP010000159.1:0-5009 GCA_964569355.1 uncultured Chromatiaceae bacterium
CGGAATCCGCCCGAGGATCGGCACGCGTTGCTGGCGTTCGGTCACCTGGTCCTGGATCAGGCCACCAAGGACCAGCGTGCCGCCATCATTGACGATGACCGAGGTATTGATCGAGCGGTTCGACGTGATGAGGTCCACGGCCTGGCTGCTCGGCAGGATCGAGGAAATCTCCTGCTCGACCTTCATGCGTACCGCATTGCCTTCGTTGATCTGCGGGGTGATCTTCAGCGTGAGGCCCACCTGTTCGCGCTGGATGGTCTGGAACGGATTCACGGACGTATTGCCGCTGGTGGCGCCGGTGTTGGTGAACTGGCCGGTGACGAACGGGACTTGCTGGCCCACGGTGATCTCGGCCGGCTCGTTGTCCAGCGTCACCAGCACCGGCGTGCCGATGATGTTGGAACTGCCATCGGCCTCCAGTGCCTCGATCAGCGCAACGAAGCTCAGGCCGGAGTCCCGCAGCTTGCCGACGCCCATGGTCAGGCCGCTGCCGAGGGCCGCCAGCGGGTTCCCGGTGGCAGCAGTCCCGCTGCCGGACGTGACGCCGCCACCAAGCAGTGCGCCGGCCACGCCGGTGACACCCACGGTGTTGTCGAACTTGGTCACACCGACGGCCTTGCTGAGATCGGCGTCGCCAACCGCCCAGGTGACGCCGAGCTCGGCCGCCTTGTCGGAGGTGACTTCGACGATCACGGCCTCGACCATGACCTGGGCGCGCCGGATGTCCAGCTTGTCGATGACCGCCATCATCGACTTCATGGTTTTCGGCGGGGCGGTGATGATCAGCGCATTGGTGGATTCATCGGCCCAGATGCTGACATCACCGCGTTGCGCGGGTGGCGCATCCTTGGCGTTGGCGGCCTGGGCGCCGGCCCCCGAATACTGGCCCTGCAGCTTCGTGGCGAGATCGACGGCCTTGGTGTAATGCAGGTAGCGCACCTGGGTGTCACCACCTTCCTCCAGCGGGGTATCCAGGTGGGCAATCAGCGCCCGGTAGCGCAGCCGGGTGTTCTCGTCGCCGGTCACGAGGATGCTGTTGGTGCGCTCGTCGGCCACGACGGTGACGCGCGGTCCCGCACCGCCGTCAGCCTGCTGGGCTCCCTGGTTCAAGGCGCCCACGATCTTCACGATCTCGCCGGCCGAGGCATGCTCCAGCCGGATCACTTCATAGTCCTGGTTCGCTTCCTTGTCGATGCGCGCCACGATGCGCATCATCCGCTCCACGTTGTCGGCCCGGTCGCTGATGATCAGCAGGTTGGATGGTGGATGGGCGGCAAGGTGGCCGTACTGCGGGATCAGCGGCCGCAGGATCGGCACCAGCTGGGCCGCCGAGACGTTCTTCACCGGGATCACGCGGGTCACGATGTCGTCGGGCCGCGGGCCACCGGGTACGTCATAGGCGCCGGGCACTTGCCGGGCGTTGGCATCCGGCAGGATCTTGATCACGTCACCGCTCGGCACGGCGACAAAGCCATAGACCGAGAGGATCGACAGGAAGGCCTCATAGAAGGCATCCGGACTCATCGGCGTGGCCGAGAGCATGGTCACCTGGGCCTTGACGCGGGGATCCAGGATGAAATTGCGGCCCGTCACCTCGCCGACCGCCTCGATGACCTGGCGGATGTCGGCATCCTTGTAGTTGGGGGTGATCGTGGCCTGTTCGGCTTGCACGACACCAAGCTGCAGCAGGCCGGCGAAGACCAGGCACAGGCTGGCGAAAAGGTGCTTGCGGGCATCAGCCATGCGGTTGCCTTCCTGGCTCACTGGGTCGCTCCAATGGCATTGACCTGGGCCATGTTCAGTGACAACACCTGCGGCTGCCCATCACGTTCCACGGTGATCGTCACCTGGGCGGCATCCCCCAGGCTGCGAAAGACTTCCATGCCCTGCGCGGGATTATTCAGTGCGATGCCGTTGATTTCCGTGACGAGATCGCCAGCGCGCAGCCCGAGCGCGGCGAACTGCTGGCGGTTCGGCCCCGGGTAGATGCGGTAACCCTTGAGCTGGCCGTTCGGCATGAAGGGTTGCGGCCGGACGACATCAAGGAAGCCCTCGGCCTTCTTGGCCACGAGTTCCTGCATGTTGGCGCCACCCGGTGGCTGGACCGGCCGGAACGTGGCCGGGGTCGCCCGGGCCGTCGAGCGGCCGGACAATTCACTGTCGCGGGGCAGTTTCAGGACCTCGAGCTGGCCGGCGCGGGCCAGGATGACGCGGTCGGGCTGGATCTGCTGCACGGTGGCACCACCGGGAACGCTGCTGTTGACGAAGTACACCTTCTCGTTGCCGTTGGCATCCGCAATGATGGCATGCGCGAACTTGGCATCGGCCGCGGCCACGGCCCCCCGGAGTTGCAGCGAGAGGCTGGTCTCCGGTGCGTTGGCCAGCTGATCGTGGGACATGTCCGGCGCGGTGGTCGACACCTCGCCGAACAGATGGGCGGCGGCAATCATGGAGTAGTCGGCGGCGGTGGTCGCCGAACGGGCCACTGTTGCCGGCGGCGGCGGCGGTTGCCACGCCGCCCGCGGCGTGGCCGGGTAGAGCGTCCAGAACAACCGCGCCAGGCAGTAGGCCAGCAGGATCACGAACACGACGGAGACCGCGAAGGGCAAATGCGTATTGGCGCGCGCCAGCACCAGGGCCGGCGCCGGGTTGCCAATACGGGAGGTCAGGTCCTGAATATTCACGGAAGCTCAAGAAACTCAAGGGGATTTAGCATAATCACGTACCGCTGGTGGAGCAACCTGCGAATCGTTACGAAAGCCCTCTGCCGGTGATGCCCCGTGCCGCTGCAGGTGGCCGGGCAGGCCCGTTCCGCGGGGCCGCTCGGCAGGCCTGTCGGGACCGCCCATTAGAGTCCCGACCTGCCTTCCCGAACCGTGACTGCGTCCACACCGTGCGGTCGAGCGTGATGGAACGACCATGAATGGAACGTGACTTGTCGCCGGCCGGGAATCCCCGGCGCTGCTGCAGGTCGAATACGCTACCATCGGTGCGGATTCAAGTTCCGTATCCGCGATGACGATTGTGTTCGGGTGAACTGCCGGTCATGGACAGGAGTGGTGGAGATTTCAGGCCGGTATTCGCCGGTGCAGCGGGCCATGGCGACGGGCCGGGCACCGGTCGCGACGAAGGGCGTGGCCTTGCGATCGAGGAGGCCCGCCCCAAGGTCAAGAGACCACCGCTCTATCGCGTGATCCTGCTCAATGACGATTACACGCCGATGGAGTTTGTCGTCGAGGTTCTGGAGCAGATATTTGCCATGGATCGGCAGAAGGCAACACGGGTCATGCTCGAGGTCCATACGCGCGGCAAGGGGGTTTGCGGCGTTTTCACCTATGAAATCGCCGAAACCAAGGTTGCCCAGGTGGGGGCGTTTGCCCAGCAGCACCAGCATCCGCTGCTGTGCACTCTGGAGGAAGCCTGAGAGCCATGTTGAGCAGTGAACTCGAGTATTGCCTGAACGAGGCCTTCCAGCAGGCCCGCACCAAGCGCCACGAGTACATGACCGTGGAGCACCTGCTGCTGGCCATCATCGATGTCCCCACCGTCAACGAGATCCTGAAAGGTTGCGGCACGGACCTCGCCCGCCTGCGTCGTGACCTCGAGCAGTTCGTCGCGGAGTCGACCCCGCGGCTCGCCGAGGGAACCGAGCAGGACGTGCAGCCGACGCTTGGCTTCCAGCGCGTGCTGCAGCGCGCGGTGTTCCACGTGCAGTCGAGTGGCAAGAAAGAGGTCCGCGGCGAGAACGTGCTGGTGGCGATCTTTGGCGAGAAGCAGTCGCACGCGGTCTATCTGCTCGGCCTGCAGGACGTGACCCGCCTTGACGTCGTCAATTTCATCTCGCATGGCCTGTCGAAGCTTAGGGACGAGTCCGGCAGCGCGAAGCCCGCCTCGGAAACCGATGAAGCCGAGGGGGAGGGCGGCGGCAGCGCGCTCGAAAGCTACGCTACCAACCTGAACAGGCGGGCCCGCGAGGGCCGGATCGACCCGCTGATCGGCCGCGAGGCCGAAGTGGAGCGGACCATCCAGGTCTTGTGCCGGCGGCGCAAGAACAACCCGCTGTACGTGGGCGAGGCCGGTGTCGGCAAGACGGCCATTGCCGAGGGCCTGGCCCGCATGATCGTCGAAGGCAAGGTGCCGGAAGTCCTGGCCAACTGCACGATCTACGCCCTCGACATGGGCTCGCTGCTGGCGGGCACCAAGTACCGCGGTGATTTCGAGAAGCGCTTCAAGGCGGTGATCAAGGAGCTGGGCAAGGATCCAGGCGCCATCCTGTTCATCGACGAGATCCATACCGTGATCGGCGCCGGCGCGGCCTCCGGCGGCGTGCTCGATGCGTCCAACCTGATCAAGCCGGTGCTCTCCAGTGGGGAATTGCGCTGCATCGGGTCGACCACCTATCGCGAATATCGCGGGGTCTTCGAGAAGGACCACGCGCTGGCCCGGCGCTTCCAGAAAATCGACATCCTGGAGCCGACCACCGCACAGACCGTGGAGATCCTGCGCGGGCTGAAGACCCGCTTCGAGGAACACCATGGCGTGAAATATACCGATGAGGCCATCGAGGCCGCCGTCGAGCTGTCGGCCCGGCACATCAACGAGCGGCAATTGCCGGACAAGGCCATCGACGTGATCGATGAAGCCGGTGCCAGCGTCCGGCTGGAGCCGGCCGCCACGCGCACGACCGAGGTGGATGTCGAGCGGATCGAGGCCGTCGTCGCCCGCATGGCGCGCATCCCGCCGAAGAGCGTGTCGGCATCCGACCGTGACCAGCTGCGCAACCTCGAGCGCGACCTGAAGCTCGTGATCTTCGGCCAGGACAAGGCGGTGGGCGCGTTGTCGTCAGCCATCAAGATGGCGCGCTCGGGCCTGCGCGAGGCCGAGAAGCCGGTCGGCGCGTTCCTGTTCGCCGGACCCACCGGCGTTGGCAAGACGGAAGTCACCCGACAACTGGCCCATTGCCTCGGCATCGAGCTGATCCGCTTCGACATGTCGGAGTACATGGAGCG
>CAZMVP010000160.1:0-5001 GCA_964569355.1 uncultured Chromatiaceae bacterium
GGGGGGGGTGGGGTTGGGCACGCCGGTGGTTTTGCGGGGGCGCCCCGCCCCCCCCCGCCCCGCGCCACCCACGCCACCGATCGCGGCAATCAGCAGCCGGCAGTCTCGGCTTCGACAACGGGACTGCCACCAGAAGCAACCGGTGTCCGGTAGACCACACCGCAATCATTGCCGTCAGCCACGTCACGATGCCGCCACCTGCCGTTGTCGTAGGCAAAGGCCACGGTCTCGGAGTCGGCGAGCATCAGCGGCAGCGTGGCAACCGAAGGGTAGCCGTTGCGCATGGCCACGATGCCCCGCGCGCCCTCGATCGTCGGCGGCTCGCCGGCCTCGAGCCAGCGGATGTGCGCGAGCCGTGCCGCGGTGGCAGCGCCGAGCGACAGGGCCGAGACCTCGGCAGCGCGGTTGTGCCGGGCAAAGGATGCATGCCGGGGCACGGCCACGACCGCGCCGGCGGCCAGGCAGGCAATGGCTATCGCGGCGTCGAGGCGGCGGATCATGGCCTTAATGTCGGCTGAAGCCCATCCATGCGTCTGTGACGGTCTTCTCAGGGATTTCACATAGCGTGGCCGTACATTGCACGCGCAGTACCGGGGATTCGGGTCCGTGACACCGGAAACAGGGCTTACCGCCAGCGCATGCCCGGCTGGCGCAACGGTTGATTTGTGCGCGAATGAAACTGCTGTTGGTTGAAGACAATCCGGCTGACGCCGATTTCCTGGCGGCCTCGCTCCGGCGGCAACGCGCCGGCGATGTCGAGCTCGTGAACGTGGCCACGCTGGCGGCGGCGGCCGAGCGGCTGCGCGGGGACGACTTCGATGTCGTGCTGCTCGACCTGCACCTGCCGGATGGCTCGGGCCTGCAATGCCTGGACAGCATCCAGGCCATCGACAGCGAAATCCCGATCATCGTGCTCTCCGGCCAGGACGACGAGGACTTCGCGGTCAGCATCCTGAACAAGGGCGCGCAGGATTACCTCGTGAAGTGGGAGGGCCAGGGCCGAACCATCCTGCGCTCGATCCGCTATGCCATCGAGCGCAAGCGCTCCGAGCTGCACCTGAATTTCCTTGCCCAGTTCGATCCGCTCACCGGCATCCCGAACCGGCAGTTCTTCAATGACCAGCTCAACCGCGCCACGGCCCGCGCCAGCCGCGATGGCCGGAAGGTGGCCCTGCTGTTCCTCGACCTCGACGCCTTCAAGGTCGTGAACGACACGCTCGGCCACGATGCCGGCGACCGCCTGCTGAAGGAGGTCGCCACGCGCATCGGCCGGTCGGTGCGCAGCGGCGATGTCATCGCGCGGCTCGGCGGCGACGAATTTGCGGTGATGCTGGAGGGTCTGCCGAGCGCGCGTGAAGTCGAGGCCGTGGCCAGCAGCCTGCTCGACGTGGTCTCCCAGCCCTACCACATCGCCGACCGGCAGTTGTCCATCACCACCAGCATCGGCATCACGATGTATCCCAATGACCATTCGGATACCCAGATGCTGCTGAAGAACGCCGACATCGCGATGTACCAGGCCAAGGAGAACGGCCGCAACAATTTCCAGTTCTTCCACGAGCAGATGCATGCCGACCTCATGGCCTACCACGAGCTGGAAGGCGACATCCGCGAGGCGCTCCGGCTCGGCGAGTTCCACCTGGCCTACCAGCCCAAGGTGAACGTCCGGCTGAGCCGGCTGCAGGGGCTGGAGGCGCTGTTGCGCTGGACGAGCCCCAAGCGCGGCACGGTGAGCCCGTCCGACTTCATCCCGGTGGCCGAAGAGAGTGGCCACATCATCCCGCTGGGCTACTGGGTGCTGGACCAGGTGTGCGCCACCCTGCGCGCCTGGCAGGACCGGGGCCTGACCCCGGTTCCGGTCTCGGTCAACGTGTCCGCCCGGCAGTTCCAGCAGGCGAACTTCCACAAGCGCGTGGCGGAAGTCCTGCAGAAGCACGCCATCGATCCGTCCCTGATCGAGATCGAGCTGACCGAAGGTCTCGTGATGGACGACATCCGCAACGCGCAGGCGGAGCTTGCCCGGCTGAAGGGCATCGGCGTGCGGATCTCGATCGACGATTTCGGCACCGGCTATTCCTGCCTGAGCTACCTCAGGCGCTTCCCGATCGACGTGCTGAAGATCGACAAATCGTTCGTGCAGGAGATTGGCGGCAGCCGGGATGGCGAAAGCATCATCGACGCCATCATCTCGCTCGCGAAGAGCCTGCGCCTCGAGACCGTGGCCGAGGGCGTGGAGACCACCGGCCAGCTGCACTTCCTGCTGGACCACGGCTGCCATGTGGCGCAGGGCTACCTGTTTGGCAAGCCGATGCTCCAGCAGTACGTCGAACCGCTGCTCGCTGCCCTGGATGAGGGCGACACGGATTCAACGGTCGTGCAACGGGCCCTGAAGGGATTCGGATGATCACCCGGGGTGGCGTGCCGCAGACCGGCGACTTCAATCCGGCGCTCCGGCGCGCGCTGGACGAGAGCGATGTCGGCATCTACTCGTTCGACTTCGCCAACAGCCATTTCGAACTGGACGCAGCCTGCCGGCGGCTGTTCGGCATCGAGCCGGCAGAAGTGCTGTCGGTGGAAAACCTTGCTGCGCGGATCCATCCGGCCGATCTCGCCCGCTACCGGGAGGCCGTGGCCGGCAGCATGACGACGGGTGTCTTTGCCTGCGACTACCGCGTGGTGCACCGCGATGGCGACATACGCTACGTCAGTGGCCGCGGCCACCTGGAGAAGGGCCCGGCCGGGACGCCGCCACGCGTCCATGGCATCTGCATCGACGCCACGAAGCTGCGCTCGCTCGAACGCGAGCTGAAATCCACCGAAGCCCGCATGCAGGATCTTGCCGATGGCGTGCCGGGCCTCTTCGCCTACGTGGACCGCGATCTGAAGATCCGCTTCCTGAGCCGGCAGTACGACACCTGGTTCGGCCATTCCCGTGGCCGGCATCTCGGCCAGCACATCACGACCGTGATCTCGGCGGCGAGCTGGGTGGACCGCGAACCGCTCTATGCGCGTTGCCTGGCAGGCGAGGCCGTGCAGTACGACGAGACCCGCACGATGACCACGGGCGAACAGCGGAACTTTGCCGTCACCTACCATCCGCACCGGAACAGCCGGGGCGAGGTGGTCGGGATCCTGTCACTGGCGATGGATGTGACCCAGCAGCGGCAGGCGCAGCAGGCACTGGAGCGGCAGTCCGCCGAGCTGGCCCGCTCCAACCACGACCTGGAACAGTTTGCCTACGTCGCCTCGCATGACCTGAAGGCCCCGCTCCGGGCCATCGACGTGCTGGTGGAGTGGCTCGAGGAGGATCTCGCCAGTTACACCGGGGGTGAGGTCCGGCAGAACCTGGGATTGTTGAAGCAGCGCACCGGCCGGCTGCACCGGCTGCTCGATGACCTGCTGGCCTACTCGCGCACCGGGCGCAAACCGGGCGACACGGGCGAGGTCGACACCCGGCAGCTCGTGGAGGACCTCTTCGTGCTGCTGGCCCCGCCAGACACCATGACGCTGGTTGCCGACCAGAGCCTGCCGATGATCCATGCCCATTACGCGCCGCTGGAGCAGGTGTTGCGCAACCTGATCAACAACGCGATCAAGCATCACCCGAGCCGGGACGGGGCGATCAGGGTCCATGCCCAGGACAAGGGCGACGAGGTGCTGTTCGCCGTCGAGGACGATGGCGCGGGCATCCCGGACGAGTTCGCCGAGAAGGTCTTCCAGATGTTCCAGACGCTCAAGCCGCGCGACGAGGTCGAGGGCAGCGGCATGGGGTTGGCGATCGTCAAGCGGATCGTCGAATGGCAGGGTGGCCGGATCTGGCTGCACGGCGGCCCGGGCGGCCGCGGCGCGGTGTTCAAGTTCACGTGGAAGAAGCTGGTGCCGGAGTCAGGCACCGGCGGGGAGACCGGGGATGGACATGGAAAAATCCGTGCAAATCTTGCTGGCTGAGGACGACCTGATCGACGAGAAGGCCTTCCTCCGCGCGATCGGGAAGCTGCGCATCACGAACCCGATCACCGTGGCGCACGACGGCGTCGAGGCCTGGGAAATCCTGAAAGGTGCCCATGGCAGGCCACCACTGCCGCGCCCCAACCTGCTCATCCTCGACATCAACATGCCGCGCATGAATGGCCTGGAGCTGCTGCAGAAGATCCGCAACGATCCCGAGCTGCACGATTCCATCGTGTTCATGCTGACCACCTCGAACGACGACGAGGACAAGATCGAGGCCTTCCAGTTGAACGTGGCCGGCTACATGCTGAAGTCGGAAGTTGGCTCGAGCTTCCTCGAGGCCGTCGAGCTCGTGGACAAGTACTGGCGGGTGGTCGAATTCCCCAGGGCCACCGGCATCCGCCGCGCGATCAGCGCCGCCGCTACTTGACGCAGGCGTCTTCCGCGTCGATCACCATGCCGCTGAAATCGGACAGCAGGCTGTCACGCCGCTTGTCGGAGGCATTGCTCTTGTCGAGCGCCGAATCGGCCTGACGCGCAGTTTCCGGATCATCCGAATTGGATGCCGTGAGCAGCAACGCGAGCTTCAGGTCACCGGCGGAGAGCTTCGCCGAAAGGTAGGTCCAGGCGCAGTCGCACTCGGCCGTGGACAGGCCATCGACCTTGCAGACTTCCTGGTCGAAGGTGGCGCGTGGCGAGGCAACGACCGCCTTCGCGGATTCTGCGGTGTTCGTCGTCTGGTTCTGGGCCTGCGCGCCCGTCAACGCCAGCAGGCCCGCCGTGGCGACAGCCAGCATGGATACCGGAAGCCGACGTTTCATGACCAATATCTCCTGACCGGATGATTGCACTGATTCTGGCCCGTCGGCATCAACGCATCAAGCGCCCGCTGGCGGAAACGAGACCTTGCTGCACCAGCCACGAAAGCGCCTCATCCGCATCCGCTTCGAACCAGCGGCGGGCCGAGCCCAGCCGGAAGCTGTAGCCCCAGGCATCCATGTCGTGCAGCATCCGGTCACGGTCGAAACCTGCCGATGCCAGTTCGCTGCC
>CAZMVP010000161.1:0-2558 GCA_964569355.1 uncultured Chromatiaceae bacterium
CTACACGCAGCGGATCGGCGAGGACGAGCAGAACCTGCGGCCGGCGCTGTTCCTGAACCTGGTCGGCATCGAAGCCTGGGGCTCGGTTGGCAACCTCGGCAACCTGCGTGGCTACCTGGAACTGGCCGACACCCTCTGCGGCGGCAACCTGACCAACGATGGGCCGCCCAACTGTGCCTATGACCATCCGGTCTATTCAACGGGCATGCGCTACCGCAATCGTGCCATCGGGCACACGGCGGACAACGATTCGAAGATCTGGACGCTGGGCCTGCTGCTCAATGACCGGCACGATGCGAGCTGGGCGCTGACACTGAAGACCGGCGACCTGAACCGGGAAGGACCGCCGGATGCCGCCAACACGCTGACGCCGACCATGCGGAGATATCGCAGCGTCGATCTGCTGCGCTCGCAGGACCTGGGGCCGGGCAGCCTGCGGCTTGGCGTGGACTACGAGCGGATGTCGGCGGCGGACGACACCGACCAGGACTGGCACGTGTACATGGAGTGGCGGCAACAGTGGTAGCGGCACCGCAAGCGACCTTCAACTGCCGGCTGTGTGGCGCGGGCGGGCTGGCCTTTCATTACGCACTCGGGCGGGACGGGCAGTGCCGCTATTACAAGTGCCCGAATTGCGGTCTCGTCAACTACGACCTGTCCGGCGGACTCGAGCAGGAGCAGTACACGCGGGTGCTGATCGATCCGGCCGATGACCGGGTCCAGGGCAATCGCGACAACGACCAGTCCTTCCGTTTCCTCATGCGCCATGTCCCGGTGCCCGGGCGGCTGCTCGACATCGGTTGCGGCAACGGCCGGCTGCTCCTCAAGGCGCGCCGGGCCGGCTGGCGGGTGAAGGGGCTGGAACTCTCGGCCACGATGGCGGCCTTCGCCGCCGCCGAAGTCGGCTGCGAGGTGCGGACGGATGACTTCCTCGAGATGGACATCACGCCGGCGGAGCGCGAGTCCTTCGACGTGGTGAGCCTGCGCCACGTGCTGGAGCACCTGCCGGATCCGCTGCGGGCGATGGCCAGGATCAGCGCGCTGCTGCGACCGGGCGGGTGGTTCCTGGCCGAGATGCCGAACATCGAGGGCTGGAGCAAGCGCTGGGTGCGTTTCAGCGAACGCTCGGGCCTGCACCAGCGCCGGTTCCCGGCAGACTTCGCCGCAGGCCATGCCTGCGAGTATTCCCGGCAGTCCTTCGATGCCCTGCTGGCGCGTACCGGCTTCGAACTGGTTCGCTGGGAAACCTACTCGAAGAAGCCGCTCGCCAACTGGCTGTTGTCGCGCTGGCCGATCGGCACCAAGGCCCGCGCGCTCGCCAGGAAGCAGTCCGGCCAGGGCCAGGTGGCGCCGGCCAACGGGCCGGCAACGGTCCGCGGGCCTTAAGGACGGGTTAAGTACGCGGCCACGATAGTTGGCCTTTGTTGCCACCCCGCCACGCACCGCCCACAATGCCCGCCATGACTTCCGCCGCTTCCCCTCGCGCCACGGGCGCCGCCCGTGTCGTGATCCTGTTCTTGCTGGTGTTTGCCGGCGCATTCGCCACCCGGCTCGAGGCCGCCGATGACTTCGCGGCGGACGGGATTTCGCAGGACGAAGCCGTCATGCTGGTGCGCCAGCACACCAAGGGCAAGGTCATCCGCGTGGAACGCGACGTCGACGGTGTTACCGTCTACTACCGGGTCCGGGTATTGACCCCGGATGGACGTCTTCGCGATTACCATGTCGATGCCGTTACCGGGACGATCCGCTGACCCGGATCATTTGCTCCGAGGGGGGCACGATGCGCCTGTTGATCGTCGAAGATGACACGGACCTCCGCCAGTCGCTGGCAGCGAGTCTCCGGACGGCGGGTTTCGTGGTCGATGAAGCCTCCACCGCGGCCGAAGCCGAGTACTTCGCCTCCGAGTTCGCCGTGCAGCTGGGAATTGTGGACCTCGGGCTGCCGGACCGTTCCGGCGTGGAGCTGATAACGAGCCTGCGGGCCAGTGGCTGCGAATTCCCGATCCTGATCCTGACCGCGCGCGAGCACTGGCAGGACAAGGTCAACGGGCTCAATGCCGGCGCCGACGACTATGTCGTCAAGCCCTTCAACCTCGATGAGCTCAAGGCGCGCATCAATGCGCTGCTGCGCCGGACGGCCGGCCAGGCCCAGCCGGTGCTGCGGGCCGGTCCGCTCGAGATGCATACCCAGGCGCGGGAAGTCCGGGTCAAGGGCCAGGTCGTGGCATTGACAGCCTACGAATACCGCCTGCTCGAAATGCTGGTGATGCGTGCCGGCCGGGTCGTGAGCAAGCAGGAGCTCACCGACCAGTTGTACGACCAGGACTTCGAGCGCGACAGCAACGTGGTCGAAGTGCTGCTGACCCGCTTGCGCAAGAAGCTCGACCCGGATCGTGCGCTCGGGCTGATCGAAACCGTGCGTGGCCAGGGTTACCGGATGCCGCGTCCGCCCGAGCCGGACCTCGCGGACCAGGACGGCCAATTCCCGGGATTCGGGGATCACGGCTCCCGGAACCCCGACTGAGGCCGATCGGTGGGGAGTCGCCGGCCATGAC
>CAZMVP010000161.1:2658-4992 GCA_964569355.1 uncultured Chromatiaceae bacterium
TTGCTGGCCATCACTGCCGTGATGCTGCTGGCGGCCTTCGGCATCACCATCGTGATCCTGGACTTGATCTTCCAGCGGAGCGCCGATGAGGCGCTCATCGACCAGCTGGATACCCAGGTGACGGCATTGATCGGCGGCGTGGAGCCCGATGAAGCCGGCAACCTCACGGTGCCGCAACGCCTGCTCGATCCACGGCTCGGCAATCCCGGCTCCGGGCTGTATGCCGAGATCCTCGATGGCGCCGGCCTGCCGCTCTGGCGTTCGCCCTCGGCGGTGGGCCTGGACCTGGCGAGCGGCACCACGCTCAATGCCGGCCAGCGCATGCTGGCGCGCAAGGACCTCGCCGATGGCACCCGGGCGCTGATGCTGGGGGTTGCCATCAACTGGGAACTCGGGCCATCGGCCACGCCCGCCTTCCAGGTGTTCGTGGCCGCCGACCTGGCGGCATCGAGCCGCCAGTTGAAGACTTTTCGCCGGCAGCTGCTCGGCTGGTTTTCCGGCGTGATGCTGGTGCTGCTGTTCGCACTGTGGCTCGCGATCCGTTTCGGGCTGCGCCCGTTGCGGCTGATGTCGGCGGAGATCGCCGAGATCGAGAAGGGTGGCCGCGACGCGCTGAGCGATGACTATCCACACGAACTGGAAGGCGTGGGGCGGGGTTTCAACACGCTGCTGCGTTCCGAGCGCCAGCGGATGGAGCGCTACCGCACGACGATGGATGACCTGGCCCACAGCCTGAAGACGCCGCTCGCCGTGTTGCGCACGGAGATCAGCGCCAGCACGCCGGACCGCGCGCTCATCAAGGGCCAGGTCGACCGGATGCAGGGCGTGATCGACTACCAGTTGAAGCGGGCCGCTGCCATGGGGCCGCGCAGCGTCGCGGCGAAGGCGATCGCCGTGTTGCCGGTGCTGCAGGAACTCGTGGCGAGCCTGCGCAAGATCCACCGCGATCGTGAAGTCGAATGCACGCTCGAGGTGCCGGCGGAGGCCGGCTATCCGGCCGAGCTGGGCGACCTTTACGAAATCCTCGGCAACCTGCTCGACAACGCCTGGAAGTGGTGCCGGAGCCGGATCGTGGTCACGGTGCAGGCGGGCGATGGCCTGCTCTTGCGCGTGGAGGATGACGGTCCCGGCATTCCGGACGACCAGCGCGAGGCGGTCCTGCGCCGGGGCATCCGCGCCGACCAGCGCGGCGACGTGCCGGGCCAGGGTATCGGCCTTGCCGTCGTGCGCGAGATCGTCGGGCTGTACCACGGCGAACTGCACATCGACCGGGCTGCGGCCGGCGGCGCCAGCATCACCGTGCGGTTGCCCTGAAGCAAGGTCCCGGGCACGACACGGGGGTGCGGCCCGGACCTGTCGTTCAGAAGCCCGGTGGCCGCCGGCTGTCCTCGAACATCCGCGTCAGGAAATTGCGCACGGCAGGCTCGGCTTCCTCGCGGGTCATCAGCCGCTGGTCCACGAGCAGTTTCGCCATGTCGCCGATCGACCGGCGGCCGTCGATCAATCCCATGATGAAACCGTAGATGCGCGTGGTCATGGCCTGCATCTGGAATGACTTGAGCAGCGGCACCGGCTGGGTACCGTTGACGAGCCAGTCCGGCAGCGCCTGGTGGCGTGGTGGCGGAGCCGTGGCAGCCGCCTTGGCCGCGCCGATGGTGACCACGAGCTCGCGCCGGCCATGGCGGCTGGCCGGTGAACACAGGTACGGGATCTTGTCCTCGCGCACGGCCGGTTCGGCAAAGCCAGAGTCCATGATGATCGCCAGGACTTCCTCGAGGCTGTAGCGCGTGCCGGCTTCCGGCTGGCTGAAGGCGAGCGACCCGAAGCTGACCCAGAGTCCGCCAGGTTTCAGCAGATGGTTGATGCGGACGGCGAGGTGGCGGAAGTCCTCCGGCAGGATGTCGACCAGCCAGGGTGTCACGATGACATCCACCGCGCCCGGCAGCAGCGGCGGATGCAGCACGTCGCCCAGCACCACGTGGAATCCGTCATCCGTGGGTTCCGGCGCAACCAGCGTGCGGAGCTGCGCATGGTCAGCGAGCGCACGGGGCGCGATCGGGAACTCCCACAGTTCGATGGGAATGCCGGCCGACGCGCGGTGGGCAATCGTCGCGAGCAGTGGATTGAAATCGAGCGACACGGTGACCGGCGGTCGGAGCTGCCGGTGAAGGTCAAAGGCCAGCCGTCCGGCGCCCGCACCCAGCACGACCACGTTCTCCGGTGCGCGATTGCCGATGGTATCCGCCACGAGCGCCAGCGAGGCGGCGTTCTCCGCCTCGCCCCAGGCCCAGTCGCGGTGGATGTTGGGGTAGTAGGTGGTCAGGCCCTGGTCCA
>CAZMVP010000162.1:0-4981 GCA_964569355.1 uncultured Chromatiaceae bacterium
TGTCCTCCACCAGCGGCTCGTCCACCTGGACCTTCTGGAAGCGCCGCTCGAGCGCGGCGTCCTTCTCGATGTACTTGCGGTATTCGTCGAGCGTGGTCGCGCCCACGCAGTGCAACTCGCCGCGCGCGAGCGCGGGTTTGAGCATGTTGCCGGCATCCATCGCGCCATCGGCCTTGCCGGCACCGACCACCATGTGCAGCTCGTCGATGAACAGGATGACCTGGCCTTCCTGCTTGGCAAGATCGTTCAGCACGCCCTTCAGGCGCTCCTCGAAATCGCCACGATACTTGGCACCGGCGATCAGCGCGCCCATGTCGAGCGCCAGGATCCGCTTGCTTTTCAATGACTCCGGTACTTCGCCGTTGACGATGCGCTGGGCGAGCCCTTCGACGATTGCGGTCTTGCCGACGCCCGGCTCGCCGATCAGCACCGGGTTGTTCTTGGTCCGTCGCTGCAGCACCTGGATCGTGCGGCGGATCTCGTCGTCGCGGCCGATCACCGGATCCAGCTTGCCCTGCTCGGCGCGCTCGGTCAGGTCGATGGTGTACTTCTCGAGCGCCTGGCGGGTTTCCTCGGCATTGGGATCGTTCACGCCCTCGCCACCACGGACTTCCTCGATCGCCTTCTCGAGCGCACCGCGGACCACACCGGCCTCCTTCAGCACGCGGCCGAGCACGCCCTTGTCCTCGCAGGCCGCCAGCACGAAGAGCTCGCTCGAGATGAACTGGTCGCCGCGCTTCTGCGCCAGCTTGTCGGTGACGTTGAGCACGCGATTCAAGTCATTCGAACCATGCACGTCGCCGCCCGTGCCCTCGACCACCGGCACCTGGTCCAGAGCGGCGCCGAGCTTCGAGCGCAACTGGTTCAGGTTGGCGCCCGCCTTGGCGAGCAGCGCGCCCACGCCGGGACCCTGCTGCTCGAGCAGCGCCACCATCACGTGCACGGGCTCGATGAACTGGTGGTCGCGGCCCACGGCCAGCGACTGGGCATCCTGCAGTGCCTGCTGGAATTTGTTGGTCAGCTTGTCCTGGCGCATCTTCGGGGTTCCCTCGCGATCAGGCCTGGCGATTGCGGCGCCACGGCTCCCCCCAAGATTGGGCCTGGCGCGCCGATTTCAACCACTGTCGCGGCCACGAACCATGACCACGGGCGGCAGCCGCTACTGCGGTTCGATCCAGACCAGGGTTGCCTGGCGGCCGGTGGCGCCCCCTGCTGCGCCATCCCTCCGGTGCGAATAAAACCGCGCAGCATCGCCGGCAGTGCTGAGGTCGCCACCACTGACCTGCGGCACGCCAGCGCGCTGCAGCCGCTGGCGTGCCGCGGTGTACAGGTCGAGCCACCAGTGGCCGGGCCGGGCCGGCCGGAATGCGCTCAAGGCCTCGGGATCGGTACGGATGAAGGTATCGCGCACCTCGTTGCCCACCTCGTAATCCGCCGGCCCGATGGCGGGACCTAGCCAGGCGAGCAGCGTGTGGGGCGGCGCGCCGCGCGCTGCCAGCATCGCGATCGTCGCCTCGAGCACGCCGCCGGCAAGTCCGCGCCAGCCGGCATGGGCCGCGGCCACCTGCGTGCCGGCGCGATTGCAGAGGAGCACGGGCAGGCAATCGGCCGTGAGCACGGCACAGACGATGCCAGGCAGGCCGGTCGCCGCGGCATCGGCGGTCGGCGGCGTAGCTCCGGCCGGCCCGTCGAGCACGGCGATCGCCGTGCCGTGCACCTGGCGAAGCCACGTCGGGGCAGCCGGCAGGCCGAGTGCAGCCTCGAGCAATGCCCGGTTGCGCCGGACTGCAGCCGGATCGTCACCGACATGGTCACCGAGATTGAGCGACGCATACGGCCCGCTGCTGACGCCGCCGGCACGCGTGGTGGCGAGTGCCCGCACGTGTGGTGGTGCCGGCCACGCGGGCCGGATCACGGTCTCGGCGAGCCCGGCATTCCCGGGCGACGCCGGCGTCATCGGGCCGCCATCCCGACGGGTTCGGGCCACGGCAGGGCTTCGAGCTGGGCCACCTCGGCCGCCGGGTCCAGGACAAGTCCCGACCCATCGCTGGCACTGGCCACCAGCGCGACCAGCAAGGCGTGGAAGTCGGCCGGCAGCGGCGCCCTGAGTTCGATCGTCCGCCCGTCCGCCGGGTGGGTGAACGCGAGGCGATGGGCATGCAGGGCCTGGCGACGGAAGCCGCGCAGCGCGGCGGCCAGCGCCGGCGTGGCGCCGGCCGGCACGATCAAGCGACCGCTGTAGGCCGGGTCGCCCACCACCGGATGGCGGATGTGCGCCATGTGCACGCGGATCTGGTGCGTGCGGCCGGTGTCGAGCCGGACGGCGATGAAGGTGTGGTGCGGGAAGCGGCCGAGCACGCGGTAGTGGGTCACGGCCTCGCGGCCGCCGCTGGCGGTGACCGCCATCTTCGTGCGCCGCGACTGGTGGCGCGTGATGGCCGCATCGACCACGCCACCGGCGGTCAGCGGCCCGACGCAGAGCGCGCGGTATTCGCGCGTGATGTCGCGAGCCTCGAGGTCGCGCACGAGCTGCGTGTGCGCCGGCAGCGTGCGGGCCACGATCAACAGTCCCGAGGTGTCCTTGTCGAGCCTGTGCAGGATGCCGCTGCGGGGCAATGCCGCCAGTTCCGGCGCATGGGCCAGCAGGCCGTTCTGCAAGGTGCCATCCGGATTGCCGGCACCGGGATGGACGACGAGCCCGGCCGGCTTGTTGACGACCAGCAGGTGTTCATCCTCGTAGACCACCTCGAGCGGCAGGGCTTCGGCCATCACCTCGCCGGTGTGCCCGGTGCCGGCATCGTCGTCGGCCACGTCGACCACCTGGCCCGCAGCCACGCGGGTGCGTGGCGTGGGCGCAGCGCCATCGAGTTGCACCCGGCCGTCGAGGATCCATTGCTTCAACCGGCTGCGGGAATGCTCCGGCAGCAGCTCGGCCAGCACCTGGTCCAGCCGGCGGCCGGCCGCATCGGCGGGGATCACGAAGCGCTGCGGCGGGGGTTCCATGCCGGCTAGGCTATACTGCGGGCCCCGTCGGCGACAGCGCCCCATCGATGCCCGCGAATACGCGCCAGAACTCCAAGGCCCTGGTCCTTGCCCTGTCCCTGCTGCTGGTCGCCGGTGGCCTGCTCGCCGGTTGCGCCAGCTCCTCGAAGGACGAAAAGGACGCCCGATCGAGCGTTGCCGAACTCTACAAGCGTGGCAACAAAGCCATGGACTCGGGCAATTTCAACAACGCGATCCGCTATTTCGAGGCGCTCGAAGCGCGCTACCCGTTCAGCAACGAGACCAAGCAGGCCGAGCTGAACCTGATCTACTGCTATTACAAGGACCGCCAGATCGAAGCCACGGTGGACGCGGCCACCAACTTCGAGCGCGAGAATCCCACCCATCCACGCGTGGATTACGCGCTCTACATGCGGGGGCTGGCCTATTTTCCGCCGGAGCACAGCTGGTATCACCGGCTGTTCAACGCGGACCTGAGCGAGCGGCCACCAAAGA
Organism: uncultured Chromatiaceae bacterium; assembly: GCA_964569355.1. Classification (GTDB taxonomy): domain Bacteria; phylum Pseudomonadota; class Gammaproteobacteria; order Steroidobacterales; genus SHZI01. Next base: position 3,499 of record CAZMVP010000162.1, read on the forward strand.
ACATCCAGGAATCGTTTTCCGTGCTTGCCCAGCTCGTGCAGCGGTTCCCGGACAGCCAGTACGCGGCTGATGCCCGCCAGCGCATGGTGTTCCTGCGCGACCGGCTCGCCAACTACGAGCTGCACGTGGCGCGCTATTACATCGACCGGGGCGCGTGGCTGGCCGCGGCCAACCGCGGCCGGTACGTGATCGAGCAGTACGAGGGTTCGCCCGCCGTGCCCGAAGCCCTGGCCATCATGGCCACGGCCTATGACCGGCTCGGCATGGTCGATCTCGCGACGGATGCCCGCGAGGTGCTGCAGGCGAGCTATCCGGAACGCGCCCGACAGGCCACGCGGGCCGCAAAGCCGCCGTGGTACCGGTTCTGGTAAGCGGCTGCTGGCAGGCCCCGGGTTTCAGCTGGTGCCGTTGCGGTGCCGGTAGCCCGAGGTGATCGGGTAACGCCAGTCGCGGCCAAACGCCCGGCCCGAAATCCGCACGCCGGGCGGCGCCTGTCGCCGTTTGTACTCGGCGCGGCGCACCATCTCGAGCACGCGCTCGGCGATCACCGGCGCCACGCCACGCGCGACGATCTCTTCCACCGAGCGGTTCTCGAGGATCAGCGCATCGAGGATCGGATCCAGCACGTCGTAGGGTGGCAGTGAATCACTGTCCTTCTGGTCCGGTCGCAATTCGGCGCTGGGTGGCCGCGTGATGACCCGCTCCGGAATCACCGGCGCATCCGGGGCGGCAAGCGAGTTCCGGTACCGCGCCAGCCGGTAGACCATCGTCTTGGTGCAATCCTTGATCGGCGCGAAACCACCGGCCATGTCGCCGTAGAGCGTGGCATAGCCCACCGCGAACTCGCTCTTGTTGCCGGTGGCGAGCACCATCCGTCCGGTCTTGTTCGAAATCGCCATCAAGAGGATGCCGCGGGCGCGGGATTGCAGGTTCTCCTCGGTGGTGTCGGCCGGGATGGTATCGGCCGGCAGCCCGGCGAGCTGGTCGTGCAGCGCCGCGTGGGCGGCGGCCACGAGGCCTTCGATCGGGATCACCTGGTAGTCCACGCCGAGCTGGCGGGCCTGCACTCCGGCGTCCTCGACACTGATCGCCGCCGTGTAGTGGTAGGGCATCATCACGGCCTGCACGACACCGGCGCCCAGCGCATCGACCGCGATGGCCAGCGTGAGCGCGGAATCGATGCCGCCCGAGAGGCCGAGCACCACACCCGGGAAACCGTTCTTCCGCACGTAGTCGCGGACGCCGGTGACCAGCGCGTTGTAGACGCTCGCGACGTCGTCCGGCAACGGGGCGACATCGGCTGCCGTGCCGGGCGGATGCAGGCTGACGCCGGTCGCGGTGCGCCGGCACGCGATGATCGGCAGGGCCGGCTCGAAGGCCGGTGCGCGCAGCTTGAGCTCGCCGTCGGCCACCATCGCGCAGGAGCCGCCGTCGAACACGAGTTCGTCCTGGCCGCCGACCATGTTGACGTACAGGAGCGGCA
>CAZMVP010000163.1:0-4940 GCA_964569355.1 uncultured Chromatiaceae bacterium
CTAGGAGAAGCAGGAATGGAATTCAGCGGTACCCCAAGGAAATATCTGCGTTTTTCGATCATCGCCTCGATCGTCTTCAACCTGTACCTCTACCTGGGCCTGGGGGCGATCGAGTACTGGGCCAATGGCAGCACCTGGGTCTTCGGCTGGAAGCCGCTCCTGATCACCGTGGCCATGACCGTGTTCTTTGCCCGGCTCAGCTATCGCTGGATGATGCGGCTCGATGCCCGGTACGGGACCGGTCGCGGGTGGGTACTGGAGAGCCGGCAGCTGAAGCTGCCGGAACGCGCGATCCGCCGTCGCCCCTGAGGGCGGACAGGCTGGGCTGGAGGAACGGAGGACCCTGATGGAGACACTGGCGCGTGCATGGCAGATCGCGAGCCGGCCGGTCGGTGCGGTGTCCGGGCGGAACTTCCGCTGGGTCGAGGCGCCGGTCGCCGTGCCGGGCAAGGGTGAGGTGCGCGTGCGGACGATCTATCTCTCGATCGATCCGGTGCAGCGCTACTGGCTGTCGCCGGATGCCACCTTCGGCCCGCCGACGACGCCGGGCAATCCAATGCCGGGCCGGATCTGGGGCGTCGTCGAAGCCTCGGCTGATCCGTCTTTCCGGCCCGGCGAGCTCGTGGCGGGGCCGGGTAGCTGGGCCACCCATTGCCTCATTCCTGCCGCCATGCTCGAGCGGGTGCCGGACTGGCCCGGCATCCCGCTGCTCGCCCATACCTCGCTGTTCTGCATGCAGGCGCTCACGGCCTATTTCGGCCTGCTGGAGATCGCCGCCCTGCGCCCGACGGATACCGTGGTGGTCTCGGCCGCGGCCGGTGCCGTCGGCATGCTGGTGGTGCAGATCGCCCGGATCTCGGGCTGCGCGAGGCTGGTCGCGATCGCCGGTTCGGAGGCAAAGTGCCGCTGGCTCAAGGATGAACTGCAGGTGGATGCCGCCATCAACTACAAGGCGGGCGATCTGGCCGGCAGGCTCGATGCCGCCTGTCCGGCGGGAATTGATGTCTACTACGACAATGTGGGCGGCGAGATCCTCGATGCCGTGCTGGCGCGGATCAATGCCCATGCCCGCATTGCCTGTGGCGGCTATATCTCGCATTACGACGAGGCAACCCCGGCGACCGGCATCCGCAACTTCTCGATGCTGGCGCTGAAGCAGGCTCGGGCGGAAGGCTTCAGCTGTTTTGAATACGTGCACCGGCAGGAGGAGGCTTTTTCCGTCCTGCGCAAGTGGTATGCCGAGCAGCGGATCATCGCGCACACGCATCTCGTGAAAGGGCTCGCGCAGGCCCCCGAGGCACTGGCGGCCATTTTCCGGGGCGGCAACCTCGGCAAGACCGTCGTCGAGGTTTCATCTCCGGAGCGAGCCCCGGAGCCAGCCCCGGCGCCAGAAGGTACAAGGCCATGAACACGACAGCATCGTCCGCCAATGATGACCGGGCAGAGGTCGTCGCGCTGTTCGAGCGCTATATCGAGGCATGGAATGCCGGTGACCTGCAACAGATCGGCGCCGATATCTATGAGACCCCGGTCTGCGTCTACGAGCCGGGCGGGACCAGCACGCTGGCGACACCCGAGGCAATCGTCACGCTGCTGGGCGGGCTGCGCCAGCAGCTCGCTGCCAGCGGCTTCGTCCGGTCGACGCTGGAGCAGGTGGCGACCTGCAATCTGGGTGGAGGCCTGATGTTCGCGAGCTTCCACTACCGCCGGCATTTCGTCGATGCCTCCGGCCGGAAGACCGATGACGTGCTTGCCTCGGCCTATATCCTGCGGAAGCTTCCCACCGGCTGGCGCCTCGCGGCCCATGTGCTGCAGGCGACGCTCGATGACCTGGTTTTTCTGTCCGACCGGTAGGCGGGGGCAGCCGGCTGGATGGGTCGGTGAGCCACGCCCCGGCTGGTTTGTCAGGAAACTTGACTGTCAAGATGGGTTTCGATTATAGGAAGCGTGTCGGCCTGGCCCTGTGCCAGGGTTGCGGTAAATCAAGAAACTTTCTGGAAATCCTCGGGGGGGGAACCTGGATGGCAACGGAATCGGCGAGGTTCGGGCGCGGCCTCATGGTCGCGGGTTGGGGAATCCTGGCAGTTGGCAGCCTGACGGCAGGCGAGGCTCTCGCCCAGGCGAAGAAGGCCGGCACCGGCCTGCAGGAGATCATCGTCACCACGACCAAGCGCGAGGAAGCGCTGCAGAAGGTGCCGCTCTCGGTCAGCGTGGTCACCGGCGATGTCGTCAGCGAGTTCGGCCTGCAGGGCTTCGAAGAGGTGCAGAACCACGTCCCGAACCTGATCATCCAGGAGACGCTCGGCAGCTACCAGATCCGCATGCGGGGTCTCGGTTCCGGCAATGGCCAGCTGTCGTTCGTCAGTGCCGTCGGCATCTTCGTTGACGGCGTCTATTGCGGCCGGCCGCGCTGCTTCCAGAACCCGTTGTTCGACATCGAGCGCATCGAGGTGGTCCGCGGCCCGCAGGGGGCGCTGTTCGGCAAGAACACCATCGCGGGGGCGGTGAGCACGATCACCGCGGGTCCCACCGCGGATGTCGAGGGACAGGTCAGCGCCGGGGTCGAACTGGCCGAGGGTGGCTACAACGTCAGCGGCATCTGGTCCGGGCCGGTCAGCGATACGCTCGGCGTGCGCCTCGCGGGCCAGTACGAGGATCTCGACGGGTATATCCACAACACTTCGACCGGCAAGGACGAGAATGCCGTGGAGTCGAAGCTGTTTCGCACGGTCCTCGAATGGAAGCCGCTGGAAACCCTGCGCGTGCGCCTCAAGGGCGAGCTCGGCGAGCGGGATTATGACGGCTACACCGCGCAGCTGATCGGCCTTGGCGGCTACGGTACGCCCATTCCGTTTTCCCAGCCCGAATCCATCAACAAGCAGACCTCCACGAACACCATCTTCCCGGACGGCCAGTGGGACAACACCGACAGCGATTCCTTCACCCTGCAGGCGGACTGGAATATCGGTGACTTCACGCTGACCTCGATCACCGGGGCCGTCGGTTTCGATTTCGAGCGCCGGGTCACGGCCACGGCCTACAAGCAGCTCTTCCTCGACACCAACATCGCCGAGAACTACGAGCAGTACAGCCAGGAGTTGCGGCTGGTGTCGCCAACGGGAAAGCTCTTCGACTACGTGGTCGGCGTGTACTTCTCGAAGGATGACGACCGGATCATGCAGCAATCGCCGTTCGCGTTTCCGCCCTTCGTGCCGTGGGAGCCGACGGATCCCGACACGAAGGTCTATACCGGCGGGCGGCGCGTGTATCGGGGCAATGGCGACACGACATCGGCCTACGGTTCCGGGACCTTCCATTTCCTGGACGACCGGGCGCGGGTCACGCTCGGCCTGCGGGCCGGGCAGGAGGACCTCGAGGGCCACACCACGGGCTTCAACTGGACCTACGACCGCGCCACCGACACCTTCACCCGGCTGCCGGATTTCGGCGGCATCCCGCCCTTTGCCGCCTACAAGGTGTTCAGCCTCTACGGCAAGCGCGACGAGAGCTACCTCCTGCCATCGGTCAACCTGCAGTACGACTTCACTGACGACATCATGGCCTATGCCTCCTATGCCGAGGGCTTCAAGGCCGGCGGCTTCATGGCCACGGATTCGACGATCGGCAGCAACGTCCGGGCCCAGGTGGACAACACGACCACGGATGGCGTGAGCTCATGGGCCATGACCTACGCCGGCATGCCCACGATCACCGACCAGCAGCTCATCGACGGCGTATGGCTGAAGAAGAACAACGGCATATTCGACTACAAGCCGGAGAAATCGGACAGTTTCGAGGTCGGCGCCAAGACCCGGTTCCTCGACGGTACCCTGCAGTGGAACATTGCGCTCTACTACACGGATTTCCAGGACCTGCAGACTGCGCAATACGATGGCACGCGAATGATCGTCCGCAATGCCGCGGAGGCCACCAGCAAGGGTGTGGAAAGCGAGCTCCAGTGGCAGGCCAGCGACTATCTGTCGCTCGGGCTCAGCGTGGCCTACAACAAGGCCGAGTTCGACAAGTACAAGAACACCTTCTGCAAGGTGATTTCGAAGGAGGGCACGCTGGCGGTGCCGGGCTGCGTCGATGGCCAGGGCGATCTCTCCGGGGAAACCATGGAACGCGCACCGGAGTGGACGGGCACCGCAAGCTTCGACTGGGACAGCCCGCTGACCGCGGCAACGCGCCTCAAGGTCAACGGGTCACTCTACTATTCGGATGATTACTACCTGCACCAGAGCATCTCGCCGCTGTACGTCCAGGATGCCTTTACCAAGGTCGACCTGCGCGTGGCGGTGACCGATGCCGCCGATCGCTGGGAGGTGGCGCTGATCGGGCGGAACCTCGGCGACGAGCTGACCATGCAGCATGCCTACCGGGTAGGGCAGTTCAGTGCCGCCTCGGTTTCCACGCCGCGCTACGTGACGTTGCAGGGAACCTGGAAGTTCCGCTGACGGGCGTGAAAGGCTCGCCGGTGGCGGCGATGCGGTGTCCGGGGTGTCGCCGCCCGGCGGGCGACTGCCGGGAGCGTGGCTGGTCGAGGCATGCGACATGCTCCTGAGCGACATCATCCGGTTCAACGCGGCCCGTGCTCCCGGTGAGCCTGCCGTGATCATGGGCGAGGCCACGATGAGCTTCGGGCAGCTGCACGCGCGCAGCCAGCGGCTGGCCAACGCGATGCTCGCCATGGCGCAGCCGGGCGACCGGGTCGGCATCCTGGCCGGCAACCGGCCGGAGTACATCGAGTGCTACTACGGCGTGCCATCGGCCGGGATGGCCCTGACCTTCCTGAACTACCGCCTCAATCCGCGGGAGTGGGCCTGGATCCTCAACAACGCCGAGGCCAGCGTGCTGATCGTCGAAGAACGCTTCCTGGAGGCCATTGCCGACCAGCTGGCCAGCCTGCCGGCCATCCGCCGGGTCATCGTGATCGGCGG
>CAZMVP010000164.1:0-4856 GCA_964569355.1 uncultured Chromatiaceae bacterium
GCCAGGCGAGCGCGCAGGCCGATGGCGTGGCCATGATGCGGGCCATGGTGTCGGCCACCCGTGGGTCGATCCTCTGCTCGCTCGAGCGTTATGCCGAGGCGCTGCCGGTGCTCGAGGACGTGGTTGAATCGCAGGCAAACGGATTGCTGCCCGTCGGGGCGCTGGACATGCCGCTGATCAACCTGGCGCTGGCCGCCCGCGAGCTGGGCCTGCCGGATCATGCGCGGGACGTGCTGGTCACGGCCGTTCGTGTCAATCCGGACAATGCGCGGGCCGTGGCTGACCTGGCGCTGATGTGGGCCGGCAGCGGCCATGGCGATCGTGCGCTCGACATCACTGCGGATTTCCTGGCGCGTCATCCCGGCGAACGGCTGGTGCTTGCGGCCCGCGCGGTGGCCTTGCGCGAGACGGGGCAGGCGGGAGAGGCGCGGGTGCTGATCGACCTCGAGGGACTGGTGGTCATCCACGATCACCTGCCAGCCGCCGGTCAGGATGCCGCTGGCCTGAATGAAGGCCTGGCCGCGCTGATCCGCAATGACGCCTCGTTGCTGGCGAGCCCCGCCAGCAAGGCGGCCCGGGGTGGCACGCAGACGGGCGAACTCAATCCGCTGCGGGAGCCGCTGGTCGGCCGCTTCCAGGCGCTGGTCAATGCCGGCATCCGCGCGACCATCGAGGCGTACCGCACGGCGGGTCTCGCGGACCACCCGGTCATGGACTGGGCGGCGGACTCGTGGACGCTGCGGATGTGGGGCAACGTGCTGGAATCAGGTGGCCATCAACTGCCGCACATCCATCCGCTCGGATGGTTGAGCGGGGTCTACTACCTCGAGCTGCCGGCCGCGATCACCGATGCCAATGCCGGAATGCATGACGGCGCGCTGGAGTTCGGCACGCTGCCCGGCTGGATCAGCCAACGGCAGCCGCCGGAACGGCGGATCATCACGCCGGCGATCGGCCGGCTGGTGGTGTTCCCGTCGTTCTTCCACCACCGCACGCTGCCCTTCCATGCGCCCGGAGAACAACGGATCAGCATCGCCTTCGACGTGATGCCGGCGCGCGCGGCGCAGCTTCTACAGGGCGGGTAGCACCCGCTCGCCGATCAGCCTGATCGATTCCGCCGGGTCGTCGTGCACGCGCAGCGCGATCTCGGTCAGGCCGGCAGCGGCAAAGGCCTTCAAGGTGGCGATGGCGGGCTCGATCCGGTCCAGTCCGCCGGCAAAGGCGATGTTGCGGATCATCTTGTCGACGAGCGCCGGTGGCACGTTCTCGATGACATCCGTGCGGCGCAGGAACGCGTTCAGGAAATCCTTTTCGTGGGCGCGCATGAGCTGCAACTCGTCCGGGTCGAGGAACGGCGCGAAATACTGGTCCACGAGCCAGCCGCGCAGCATCAGCTCGCGGCGTGCCTCGCGCATCGAGGCCGCCGCATCCTGCTTGATGTGCCAGGCCCAGAAGTTGCTGAACCGGAAGGTGGCCGGATCGCGGCCGGCCGCCACGAGTTCCATGCGCGCCTGCGCGATGAAATCGGCCACGAGCGAGGGCACGAAGTCGCTCGTGATCAGGCCGTCGGCCAGTTCGACGGACATCCGGCGGCTCTGCGGATGGTTTGACCCGAAATAGATGAGCGGCGGCTGCGCGGTGTGCCACGCGGGTTTGTAACCGTAGACCTTGTAGAGTTCGCCGTTGTAGTTGAGCGCCTTGTCGGGCGACGCCCCCTTCAGGATCTCCAAGCATTCGCGGGCACCGCGGATCATGCGCTGCCGCTTCTTGCCCATCGCGCCGGTCACGGCCCCGCCGCCGCCGACCATGATCATGCCGCGCCCGCCGCTCAGGTCGTTGAGCGAGAAGAGCAGGTTGGCCATCTTCAGCGGGTGCAGCTCGGCTGGGCTGATGGCCATGGGGCCGAGGCGGATCCGGGTCGAGCGCTGTGCCAGCAGGGACAGGGTGAAGAACGGATCGCGCGACCAGGCGTAGTTGCAGGACCACACGCCGCGGATGCCGAGGCGCTCGGCCATCAACCCGAGCTCGACGGCTTCGGCCGGGGAGGTGAATTCGTTCAGGATGATGTCGATTTCCATGGGTGGCCCGTTTTCCTCGCGCCGGGCGGTGGCCGCCGGCGGGCGGGCCGACAGTAGCATGGCCACCGAGCCGACCGTCGGCCCCCTATTAAGATTTCTTAAGCCGGATGCAAGACTCCGGCGAAGCGGCAAGGTCCACCATCGATCCCGTGCTCAGGAAGACCACCCCGCTTCCCGAGGACACGGCACCAGAGATGGCGCCGAGACGACGAAGCTGAAACGACCACGACCAGAGTGGCACCGGCGGGTGGAAGGGCGCGGATTCCTGGACTCTGCCCCCCTCACCTGTACCAGGCGACGATGCGTCCCCTGCCCGCCGGTGTCACAAACCACCCGCGATACAGGACCCGAACGATGCCCTCCAGAATCCTCCCCGTGCTGTCGGCCGTTGGCCTGGCAGTGCTCACCGCGCTGATCCTCGCCGGAACCACTTCCTCCAACGCCGTCGGTGCCGACACGCCGACCGTGGCGGCCGCCGCGCCGGCCAATGCCGCAGCCAGCCCCGCAGCCGCGACGCCGGCTGCAGCCGGCACTGGCGCCAATGCCGGCTGGCTCCCCAATTTCAAGGACATCATCAAGCGCAACCAGGCAAGCGTGGTGAACATCAGCACCACGCACAAGATCAAGGTGCGGGAGTTCCAGGGCATGCCGCCCGGCTTCGAGGATTTTTTCCGCCAGTTCGGCTTTGGTGGCCAGTTTGGCGGGCCTGATGGCCGCGGCCAGGACGGCGGTGGCCAATACGGCGGCGGCGACCAGCCGCGGAGCCTCACGCGGGAGACCAGTTCGCTGGGTTCCGGCTTCATCATTTCTTCCGACGGACGCATCCTGACCAACGCCCATGTGGTCGATGGCGCCGACGAGATCGTCGTCAAGCTGGACGACAACCGCGAATTGAAGGCCAAGGTGATCGGCATCGACAAGCCGTCTGATGTGGCGCTGCTCAAGATCGACGCCACGGGCCTTCAGCCTGTCACGTTCGGCGACTCTTCCCGGCTCGAGGTGGGTGACTGGGTGGTGGCGATCGGCTCGCCGTTCGGCCTCGAGCACACCGCCACGCAGGGCATCGTGAGTGCGCTCGGCCGCAGCCTGCCCGATGGCAACTACGTGCCCTTCATCCAGACCGACGTGGCCGTCAACCCCGGCAATTCCGGTGGACCGCTGCTCAACACCCGCGGCGAGGTCGTGGGCATCAATTCGCAGATCTACAGCCGCAGTGGCGGCTACATGGGCCTGTCGTTCGCGATTCCGATCAACACGGCGGCCAACGTCGAGCGGCAGCTGGCCGCCAATGGGCGTGTCGATCGTGGCTGGCTCGGTGTCGGCATCCAGGGCCTGAATGGCGATCTCGCGAAGTCCTTCGGGCTGGACAAGCCCCGCGGCGCCCTGGTCGGCAAGGTCGATGACAAGGGCCCGGCGGCCAAGGCCGGATTGAAGCCCGGTGACGTGATCCTGGCCTACAACGGCCACCCGATCGAGAATTCCGCCGACCTGCCGCCGATGGTGGGCATGACCAGGCCCGACACGCAGGTGACGATGAAGGTCTGGCGTGACCATGCGCCGCGTGACCTCGAGGTGACCGTCGGCAAGTTGAAGTCGGATGACAACGAGCAGTTGGCCAGCAACTCGGGCGAGGGTGGCAACCGGGGCGCGCTCAACGTCCAGGTGGCCCCGCTCACGCCGGACCAGCGCCAGCAGGCCGGCATCGAGTCCGGCGGCGTGCTGGTCGTGGGCGTGGAAGACGGTCCGGCCCAGCGCGCCGGGGTCAACCGCGGCGACATCATCCTCGCGCTGGGCAACCAGCCCGTGGCGGACCCGAAGGCACTCGCCGGCATGGTGAAGAAGCTGCCGAAGGGCCAGCCCGTGCCGTTGCTGGTGCAGCGCGATGACGCCCGGCTGTTCCTGCCGCTGACGATCCCGGGCTGAGCGGCCCCGGGTGAAGCGGGCCAGGGCGTAGCGGGCCAGGCCGGGGCAGGCCGGACGGAGCGGGCCCATTGATCCGCCGCCTGATCTTGCGCAAGCTGCGCAGCGTTATCCGCCCGCAGGTGGCAGTACATTGCGCAAGTGGCTCGCGCCGGGCCTGACGTTCCTCGTGTTTGTCGTGGTGTTGTTCGCGCTCAACCGCGAACTCCACGAGTATCACCTGCGCGATGTCCTGGGTGCGTTGCGGGCGATCTCGCCCGCCGCGGTCGTCGGCGCCGTGGCCTATACGCTCTTGAGCTACTTCTCGCTGACGCTGTTCGATGTCCTGGGCCTGCGCTACGCGGGCCGGCCCTTGCCTTACCACCGCTCGGCGCCGGTGTCGTTCATCGCCTATGCCTTTGCCCACAGCTTCAGCTTCGCGGCACTGACCGGGGCGGCCATCCGCTACCGCTTCTACTCGCCGGCCGGGTTGACGGCCGTGGATGTCGCCCGCATTTCCGCATTCACGTCGGTGACCACCGGCCTTGGCATCAGCCTGCTCGGCGGGCTGGCCTTGCTGTTCGAGCCAGCCACCACGGGCGCCGTGTTGCACCTGCCGGCCGGCTGGGCGCTCGTGGCCGGCATCGGCGTCGTGGCGGGTGTCGTGGCTTATGCCGTCTGGGGCTGTTTTGCCCGTGACTCGAGCGAAGTCTCGAACTGGCGCATCGATCCGCCGGGGCCGCGGCTGGTCGTTCCGCAGCTGCTCGCTGGCCTGGCAGACCTGGCGTTTTCCGCGGCGGCCCTGTGGATGCTGCTGCCCGCGTCGGCCACCATCGGTTTCCCGGCCTTCTGCGCTGCCTACGCCGCCGCCATCGTGGC
>CAZMVP010000165.1:0-2462 GCA_964569355.1 uncultured Chromatiaceae bacterium
TGGCGAGGTGCAGGCCGATGTGGTTCATCGGCGGGTTCCAGAACGCGAAGATCGACAGCTGCTTCTTCTGTTCGGTTTCGGTGTAGGTGCCGCCCTGCGGATGCTTGCAGTTCCACAGGCTAGTCAGGCGGTACCAGCCGACGTTGCGCACGCCGGTTTCCGGGTCCTTGGTCACCACGACGCCGCCGCAGATATAGGAGGCGCCTTCCTTGCCCAGCCAGACATGGGGAATCTGCTTGTCGATCGAAACCTGGTCCCGCGGAATCACCACGTCCTTGCAGGGCGCATTCTTCCGGTCAATGAGCTTCGGTTTGTGCCAGCTACTGCGATCGGCCAGGATCGCCGCGTGCTTGACCTTGGTTTCGATCGGGTCCAGCGAGTCGATCGTCAGGCCGGTCCGTTCGCGGGTACCGAACGGGTTGAAGATCACCGGCACGCCGGGCGTGTTGTAGCCCACGAGGTTTTCCAGCAACAGGCCCGGCCCGTTGGTCCCGGCCAGCAGGCGCATCAGGGTTTGCAGCTCGTTGGTGCCCTGGGCCACGTCGAGCGGCACGGTCACCTTCTTGAGCTGCCCCATCTGGTCGAGTTTCGCGAGATACTCCCGCATGTCCTTGAACGCCATGGTCACGAACTCCCGTTGCGCCTGGTGGAAATGGTCAGCGGACGTTAGCACGCAGCCCGGCGGCAAGGATATCGGCTAGGCTTCCCGCTCACCCATCGGTCAAGACCAGCAGGAACCCGCCATGCCCAGCAGCACCAGGCCCGCCACCATGAAGAAGGTCGCCATCGTCACCGGTTCCGCCACCGGCGTGGGTGCCGCCACCGCGATCCTGCTGGCCGAGCATGGCTGCAACGTCGTGATCAATTACACCCGCAGCAAGCAGGAAGCCGACGAAACCGCGGCTGCCTGCCAGGCCAGGGGGGCGGAAACCATCGTCTTCCAGGCCGATGTCTCGGACGACGACGCCTGCCAGGCCATGGCCAAGGCCGCCGGCGACAAGTGGGGGCGCATCGATTACCTCGTCAACAATGCCGCCCGCACCAAGTTCAACCCGTACAAGAAGCTCGATGGCGTGAGCAAGCAGGATTTCCTCGACATCTATGCGGTGAACGTGGTCGGTGCCTACCAGATGATCCGCGCGGTTGCGCCGTGGATGAAAAAGCAGGGCCGCGGCTCCATCGTCAACGACTCCTCGATCGGCGGCGTCACCGGCATTGCGTCTTCCATTCCCTATGCCGCTTCCAAGGCCGCGTTGAACCTGATGACCAAATCGCTCGCCCACGTGCTGGCGCCGGAGATCAACATCAACACCGTGGTGCCCGGCATGATCCAGACCCGCTGGCTGAAGGGCGGCATGGGCGAGGAACAGTACGCCGCGATGCTCAAGACGCAGGGCGACCAGCTGCCGCTGAAGCAGGTCGCAAAGCCGGAAGACATCGCGGCCGTGCTGGTCTGGTTCCTGGAGTCTGCCCATCTGATCACCGGCGAGACGCTGATCGTGGACAGCGGCATCCACATCGGCACGCTGCCGCCCTATTCGAGCGGCGACTCTTATTAGAGCCGGGGTGGTGGCAGCGCCGTCTCCCACTTCCAGCCAAAACCATGGCGGCTGTCGATCAGCCGGATCCATGACGGCGTCAGCCGCCAGAATGGCGCGCGTTGCAGGCGGTCCGCGATGATCCGCTCGTTCTGGTCCCGCGGCTTGTCGAAGAGCCGCTGGATGTCCGGGAATTTCCCGAGGTAACAGTTGAGTGCCGCGAGTCGCGCCTCGCCTTCCAGCACCACGGCCCTGCCCTCGAGCTGCAGGCCGATCACCTCGCCCCAGGTCCCGACATCATGGTTGATCGCGCCGGCCACGCGGGCATGGTGATGCAGGTCGCGGCCGTGGCGGGTCTTCAGGTCCGTCACGAAGTACAGGTTCATTGCGTCATCGCTGGCATAGAACACGGCTGCCGCCCACGGGCTACCCTCGTGGTCGGTGGCCAGCGACACCGTGTTGTGCCCGGCGAGCAGTTCGCGGATCCGGTGCAGGTGGTCCTCCGGCATGGCCGTGCTACTCCTTGACCCGCAGCCCGTCGACCACGGTCTTGAGCAGCCCTTGCATGTCGGATGGCGAAAAGCCCGTCCCCGCAACCCAGTAACCTGCCGCGTAGAGCACGTTGGCATCGGCTGCTATCGGCACCCCGGCGTTGGGAGCGGTGCGGGTTACCGTGGTGGACACTCCCAAGTAGGGCGCCTGGTACCCGGGCCGGCTGTCATACGGACGATGCCGCAGCAGCAGGTCCTGCCACAGGTCCATGCGTGCCTGTGAGAGTGACTTGGGCGGGCGGGCACTGCGGGTAATGCACATGGCGACCTTGCGGTCGGCATTCTCGTGGACACACAACCGGATAACGTCCCAGTCGACCTTGCCCTTGTCCGGGAAATATGACAGCTGCAGATCCACCACGTTACGCTTGCC
>CAZMVP010000165.1:2472-4816 GCA_964569355.1 uncultured Chromatiaceae bacterium
AAGTCCATGAGCTGGTTATCCGCGGTGAAGTCGAATCGTGACGACCGGTATATGAATCCCCTGGCCGGATCGATGCTCATCGACATGGCGGCCAGTGAGGACGGCCGCATTGCGGAAAGCTCCAGGTACTGCTGCCATTGCGGCCAGGTGCCGGTGTAAGTGACGTAGATGAGATCCGCCGCCATCTTCACGAGTTCAGTCGCCTGGTATGTCACGACGGTGGGCGCCGTCCGGGACAGGACGATGAAGCCGTCGGGAACCGGCAGGACCGCGGACGTCATCCGCGAGTCCAGATACGGCAGATCCCAGCTCCACAGCATCCACTGCCGGCCGTAGCTGTCGGTGAATTTCGACTCGGTCTTCGCCGGCCCGAGGGACGTGATGCGGACGGAATCCGTGCCGACGACGCGGGTGAGCGTCGTGCCCTTGAGAAAGAGGTCCATGAAGCCCTTCGAACTGGCCAGCAGATCGGCCGGCTTGGTGCCGTCCGGCACGTGGATCCTCACGAGTCCCGTGTCGGCGATCTGGCCTGCCTGCATGTAGCCGCCACCGCCCAGGTCTGTCTTCTCCGTGTCGTCAGGCTCCTTTGCTTCCCATCTGTTGGCCTTCTTGATGACCAGGCGCGGGTCATAGGCCTCCTCATTGCTGTTCAGCAACTCCACAGAATCCTCGCCCTTGGGAAAGTAGCTGCCTGCATTCGCCGCCAGCAGCTGGGCACGCGCGCGGTCGAACGTCTGCCGGTTGATTGCCTGCACGGCATTGGCAAAATCCTGGAAAGACAGCGGCAGGGCGAAACTCTCGTTGATGTTCAGCACGATGGTCTCGGGCGCAAAGGGCACGCCAAACGGACTGCGTGATTCGAGATGCGCGACGTCCTTCTGGCCTGCCAGGACATTGGCGATCGGCAATGCGTAGTTGAGGTTTTCGTTGGGTGACTTGGCCACCACGACGCCAACCACCCGGCCCTTGCCATCGAGCAACGGTCCGCCGCTGTTGCCGGGCGAGGTTGCCGCCGAGAAGCGGAGCCAGTTCCACTTGCCGTCCTGCTGCTCCGGGGTGGACGAGGTATAGGTTCCATCCCGGATGATGATGCCGTCGCCCAGGGCATTGCCGACGGCATACACCGTGCTGCCCGGCTGCGGCTCGTCGCCCGTCTTGAGTACCGGTGACCGGGGCGGGTCCTTGAGCGAGAACACGACGAAATCTTCCCGCGACGAGTACTTCAGGATCTGCTCTATGGGGTAAATCCTCCCCTGCCGGTCGCGAACCAGCGGCGCTCCCCACTGGCTGCCCACGCCGGCGAGCAGCACATGGGAGGCCGAGACAAACTGGTTCCGGCCGATGCGAAAGGTGGTGCCGATCGGCAGATGGGTGGCTTCCCGCAACTTGAGCGGCAGCAGTTCGAGCGGTAGCGGTTTTTCGTAGGTCAAGGGGTCCGCCTTCGGAATGGCCACCACCACTTCGAACGTCGCGGCCGTGGCCTCAGCCTGGATCTTCTGATCGAGGGACTCGGCCGAGGCACCGGCCACCAGCAGCAGACCGGAAAGGATTGAAAGGCACAGCCGCCTCGCCGCTGCTCCGGGCATCACGAAGTCCCCACGTTATCAGGCTGATACCGGTTTTTATAACAGAATGCAGCATGACGTGCGCCCGGCCGCCACGTTGCCATCACCCTGCCAAGGGCGTAGCTTGCCATTCAGCCCGAGCCGGGGGTCCGGGCGTGATCAATCTGCAAGAGGAGATGGGCAATGCACAAGTCGATGATATTCGCATGCGTGATCGCTCTGGGCGGGCTGGTTGCGGCGCCTGCATTCGCTGATTGCCAGGCCGGGATCAAGGCGGCGGAAGATGCCGCCGCGAAGGCCACGGATGCCAAGCAGAAGGCCGCCGCGGAGGGCCATCTCAGTATGGCGAAGGAAGAGCTGGCGAAGGGCAACGAGAAGGCATGCGCCAAGCATGCCGCGGAGGCCAGCAGCGCACTTTCGGCCAAGCCCGCGACGAAGTCACCTTACTGAAGGACTGGCAGGAAAGTGATGGGCGCCGGCCATGGGGCCGGCGCTCTGCCCCGTGCGTCGCCGTGCCGGGGGCCCATCGCCAACGGATCGCTACTCCGTCCTTCCGCCCCTGCCCGCTTCCCGCGCGCCCTGCCACCGCCTCACGAGCCCGCTCTCGATTCCGAGGAGGTCCAGCACGCGGCCGATCGTGTGGTTGACCATGTCGTCGATGGTCTCCGGCGCGCTGTAGAACGCGGGCATCGGCGGCACGACGATCGCGCCCATCTCGGCAGCTTGCACCAGCAGCCGGCAATGGCCGAGGTGCAGCGGCGACTCCCGCGGCATCAGGA
>CAZMVP010000166.1:0-4814 GCA_964569355.1 uncultured Chromatiaceae bacterium
TTCGAGTTCGACAACAACATCAAGCCCTACAACAACCAGGACTCGCTGGAAGCCTCGCTCAAGGCCGACTATGACCTCGGCTGGGCCGACCTGACCGCCTGGACGCTCTTCAGCGACATCGACAACGACCTCGGCGCCGACGGCACCAGCGGTGCCTTCCGCTTCTTCTTCGCCGACCAGCAGTGCATCGACACGACGGCCCAGCTCGCCGGCTACCCGGTGATCCCGCCGCAGGCCGTGGGCCCGACCCCGGGCTTCTCGTTCTTCGGCGCGTACACGCCGACCGCCTGCGACGGCACGCAGTACCAGCGGCGCGACCAGAAGGACTTCTCGGTCGAAGTCCGGCTGGCCTCGAAGAGCGACCAGCGGCTGCGCTGGCTCGCCGGCCTCTACTACCTGGACCTCGACCGCAAGGTCGCCGTCAACACCGGCATCGACCGCGGCTACGGCGTGCTCGCCACGCCCTACACCACCGACCCGCGAAACCCGACCGACCAGCTCGTGTACGACAAGTTCGACACCAACGTCTACGCCGCCTTCGGCCAGCTGGCCTACGACGTGACGGACACGATCGAAGCCTCGCTCGCCCTGCGTTACGACCGGGAAGAGCGCGACGTGCACAGCCTCGTGCCGACGGTCGCCGATGGCGCCACCGCAACCTACATCGACACCTGCGGCGACGGCCGGCCCGACATGCCGATCAACCCGGGCCTCTGCGCCACCGGCACGATTGCGCCGAAGAGCAAGACCTTCGACCAGCTCGAACCGAAGGCCTCGCTGCGCTGGGACGCCACCGACCTGACGTCGGTGTACGGGACGGTCGGCGTGGGCTTCAAGAGCGGCGGCTTCAACAACCAGGGCTCCGCGGCCACGATCGACCTGTTCATCAACCAGCCGCTGCTGGGACCGGGCGGGCCGTTCGCGGGCAGTGGCTACGCCCCGGTCGGCACGCAGGATTCCTACAAGAAGGAAACCTCGGTCGCCTATGAAATGGGCGTGAAGTCCCACACCGCCGACAACCGGCTGCGCTACGAACTGGCGGCCTACTACGTCGACGTCGACGACATGCAGTTCTTCGAGTTCATGGTCGGCGGTTTCGGCCTGCTGCGCGTCGTGTCCAACATCGACCAGGTGGACATCAAGGGCTTCGAGGCCTCGCTCAACTACGCAGCCAACGACTGGCTGTCGCTGTACGCCGGCTTCAACCGCAGCATGACGGAAATCAAGAAGAACAGCGTGCGGCCGGACAGCGTGGGCAATGCCTCGCCCTACACGCCGGACTACACGGCCAATGCCGGCGCCCAGGTTACCTACCCGATGTCGCCCAGCCTGGACTTCGTCGGCAGCGTGGATGTCTCCTGGGTGGGCCCGACCTGGTTCCACGTGATCCAGGACAACACCCGGCCGACGATCCACTCGCTCGCCTTCCCGCTCGGGCCGTCCGACCTGTCGAATACCCAGCGTGATGCCTATGCACTGGTGAACCTGCGGGGCGGGGTCTCCGGCGACCGCTGGTCGCTGGTCGGCTTCATCGACAACGCGCTCGACAAGCAGTGGCTGCAGGAGGTGATTCCCGCGCCAGAATTCGGCGGCACCTTCGACCACCCCGGCACCGAACGGCGCGTCGGCGTGGAGGCCACGCTGAAGTTCTGACGAGACGCTTCAAGTGACGACCGGAACGCCGGCCCCGTGCCGGCGTTCCTTTTTTTGCGGAGGCCGTGGCCTGCCGGCCGCGGCACCCAGTGACACCAGGAGAGACGCCATGTCGACAAAGGAAAACCCGGGCCTTGTGGCCGAAGCCATCCGGCTCGAGCCGGATCCCCTGCTGCCCTTCCGGATCGCCTCCGGCTACCGCGTGGGTGATCTCGTGATCACCTCCGGCCAGGCCGCCATCGACGAGCACGGCAACCTCGTGGGGGTCGGGGACTTCGATGCGCAGGCGACCTGCACCTTCGGCAACCTGAAACGGGTGCTGGAAGCCGCTGGATCGTCGCTCGAGCAGGTCATCAAGGTCACGATCTACCTGACCGACATGGCCAACTTCCCAAAGATCGTCGAGCTGCGCGGCCGGTACTTCCGGGCTCCGTGGCCGGCCGACACGATCGTCGAGGTGCGTTCGCTGGCGCTGCCGGAGCTGATGATCGAGATCGAGGCGACGGCGCTGGCCCGGGGCTCGATCCGGCGCTAGGCGGCCGGACCGGCGCTCAGCCGGCCAGGAAGGTCGGCACGCGGACGGGTCTTGCGATATCGAACTTTGGTGCGTGGACGTCGGCCTTGCGGTTGCCCGCACCGAGGCGGTCGCCCGTCTCCTTCACCCGCACCTGCTCGGCAAACATCGCGATGATCGACCGGGCAAGCAGGCCCGCGTCGGCAGGCGACATCTTGCGCACCGAGACCTGCACGGAGGTTTCCCGCTCGGTGGGCGGCACGGCCTCCATGGCCTCGCGCAGCGCCTCGAAGCGGGACTGGATCGACATCGGCACGTCGGTGATGGCCAGCGACTCCAGGTGGTTCACGTAGGCATTGATCAGCCGCTGCTTGGCCGGCCCGTCACTGGCGAGCGTACGAACGGCGGCATAGAAATTGTCGGCAACGTGACTCATGGATCCCTCGAATTCTTGTTATTGGCGGATCGTTCTTGTGCTTGCGTCCTGTTCCGCACCACTCCGTGTGCTTCCAGGATCTCGTGGCGGAAATGATAGGCCGTCACGGCCGCCGGTCAACGTGCGCCCGTGCGGTCTGTGCGGCAAATCACGTGACACCAGACATAACGCCTGCACTCATCGTCGCCGCACGGCAAAGAATGGAGCGATTGGTTACACCGCGTGCAGGACGGCACGGCGAATTTCCGCCGGTAGAGGTGCCTTGACGAACATCGACTCCGGATACAGGTAATCCTCGCCGGACTCATCAATGACCCTGACAAGGCCGTGCCTGGCCGAAGCCAGATCTGCAACAGCCTCGTAGATCTTGCGACGTTCCAGGGCGGCTTCGTAGCCCGAATTTTCGACACAAATTACAAGGTGGCGCTTTGACATGGAGAATCGCTTCCTAGAGGCGAGCACGTTCCCGTATGCCTTTGCCCTGGGCAATAGTCTCAGTGCCGGTAATCTCTCCGACTACCTCGAAGTACATCCGCGGATCGTTTCAGAGCCGCATCCGACCGTCAACTCAAGTATCCATCAGGTCAGCAGGGGCGGGAGAGATACCGGCCGGCCGGCTTGCCGATCACGTTGCCGCCGTCGTAGATCCGCTGGCCGCGCAGGAACGTGGTCTTCACCCGCCCCGACAGCTCGATGCCCTCGAATGGCGTGTAGCCCTGCTGCGACTCGGACTCCGCGGCATGCACCGTCCAGGTCTCGTTCGGGTCGAACAGCGCGAGGTCGGCGTCCAGCCCCACCTCGATGTCGCCCTTGCTGTGCAGCCCGAAGCGCTCGGCCGGGTTGTAGCTCGTGAGCGCCGCCATGTCGTTGTAGGTCAGGCCGCGCTTCCGGCCTTCGCTGACCAGCGCGGCCAGCAGGTATTCCGTGCCGCCGAAGCCCGACTTGGACAGCCAGATGTCGCCCGGCTTCTTCGCATCGACCTTCATCTCGTGCTTGCAGCAGGCGTGGTCGCTGCAGACCCAGTCGAGGTTCCCGGCCAGCAGCTGCTCCCAGAGGTACTCCACGTCCTCGCGCGGGCGGATCGGCGGGTTGACCTTGGCGAGCGGCCCCGCCTTGGAGTCCGTGTCGAGGATCAGGTGGCCGATCGTCACCTCGCGTCGGAAGTTGATGTGCGGGAACACGGCTGCCATCTGCAGGGCGGCAACCACGGCCTTGCGCGAGGTCAGGTGCAGCAGGTTGATGTTCGGCAGGTCGGTCTCATTCGCCAGGTAGGAGGCGATGAAGATCGCCAGGCCCTCGGAGTGCGGCGGGCGGCTCGCGCTGTAAGCCGGCAGGCCCTTCAGCTTGCCCTCCTCCTCCACGAGCTTCGTGTAGGCCGACATGATCTCGGCGGTTTCGCAATGGAGGCTCAGCGAGATGTCGTCGGCCTTGTCCGGGTACTTCTCCATCGCCTTGCGGATGCCGCGCATCACGAACTCGAAGTGGGCGATGTCGTATTTCTCGTCCGGCTTGATCATCAGGAACTCGGACTGGTGGGTCGACCGGCCGTGCAGCCCGTGGCTGCCGTAGAACATGAAGATCTTGAAGGAGGTCACGCCGAACTCGTTGACCAGGTCCGGGATCTCGCGGATGTGCCGCTTGTCCATCGGCGCCAGGTGGTAGGCATAATCGACATGGAAGTTTCCCTTCGAGATATCAAGGACTTCCGGGAAGAACTTCTTGTACGACCCACCCTTGTTCAGGTAGTACTGGCCGGTGCGCATGTAGTTGATGCTGGTGGTCACGCCGCCCTGGGCCGCCGCCTTGCTCTCGGTCACCGCGTCTTCGCCCAGCGGGGAGTAGATGCCCGTGTGCATGTGGGGGTCGACCAGGCCCGGGAAGGCCAGCCGGTTCTTGCCGTCGTAGACCTCGGCCGCGGAACTTGCCGGGATCTCCGGCGCGATCTTGGCGAACTGCCCGTTCTTGATGGCGATATCGCCCTGCTCGACCATCGAGGCCGCGGGCCGCACCACGCGGACATTCTTGATCAGCAGGTCGTACTGCGGCTTGCCACCGGCCTTCGTTGCTGCCTTCTTCTTCGTCGCCATGATTGCCTCTACCTCAATAACTACCAAAAAAGGTACCGGACTCCGAATCGGGTAGTTACCGGATGCCTTCGTGAAGATGCCGTGGGTGGAAGGATAACCCGCGGACGCCGCGCCGACGACACCC
>CAZMVP010000167.1:0-4746 GCA_964569355.1 uncultured Chromatiaceae bacterium
GCCGGCGCCTCCACCTTCTCCGACTGGTGGAGCTACAAGATGGAGGCCTACGAGGCCATCCCGTGGAATGCCGCGATCATGGACGAGCGGGGGGTGCTGGTCAGCCTGAACTCGGACAGCGCCAACCTGGCGCGCCGGCTGAACCTCGAAGCCGCCAAGATGCTCCACTACGGTGGGCTCGCGCCGGAGCGTGCGTTGGCGATGGTCACGATCAACCCGGCCAGGCAGCTCCACGTCGACCAGCGCGTCGGCTCGCTCGCCGTGGGCAAGGACGCCGATGTCGTCGTGTGGAGCGGTGATCCGCTCAGCGTCTACACGCGCGCCGATGTCACGCTCGTCGATGGCAAGGTCCGTTTTGATCGCGAGCGCGATGCCGCCCATCGCGCCGAGGTTGCCGCGGCCCGCGCCGAGCTCGCGAAGGAGATTCGCGGCGCGAAGGCTGTCGAGCCGCTGCCGGTATCGACGGGCATCAGCCCGCCACCGGCGAAGGTGGATTACCAGTGGGCGAAGGACATCCCGGTGGCGCCGGTCGCGATCGTCGGGGCCACGGTGCACACGCTCGAGGGACCCGACATCGACCGGGGCGTCGTGGTGTTCGCCAATGGCCGCATCACCGCGGTCGGCGGCCCCGACACGACCATACCGGCCGATGCCGAACGCATCGATGCCACCGGCAAGCACCTCTGGCCGAGCCTGATCCACCTCGGCACCGTGCTCGGCCTGCATGAGATCGACAGCGTGGCCGGCAGCGTCGATGACACGGAAACCGGCGACATCAATGCCGATGCGGACACGGCCGTGGCCATCAATGCCGCGAGCACCCATATTCCCGTAGCCCGCTCCGGCGGCATCAGCCACGCGCTGGTGGTGCCTGCCGGCGGCCTGGTCAGCGGCACGACGACTTTCATTCGCACGGAAGGCTGGACCTGGGAGGAGATGACGGCGCTGCGCAAGAATGCGCTCGCCGTACGTTGGCCGCAGCCGCCGCCGCCGCAGTACCAGGTCTTCCTTGGTCCGCCGAAGTCGCCCGCCGAACGCCGCAAGCAGACCGACGATCTCGTGAAGCAGCTCGACCAGTTGCTCGATGATGCCGAGGCCTACGATCGGGCACGCAAGGGAGCAGGAACCGCTTCCAGGGTCCGCTTCGACCCGCAGCTCGATGCGCTCGTGCCCGTCGTGCGCGGCGAGCGGCCGCTCTGGGCCACCGCGCGCGAGAAATATTCGATCGAGGCCGTCGTGAACTGGGCGGTGAAGCGCGGGATCCGCGTGGTGATCTCGGATGGGCGTGACGCATACCTCGCCGCCGACCTGCTCGCGAGCCACCATGTGCCCGTCGTGCTCACCGACATCAGCAAGGAGCCGTCGCGGACCGACGTTCCCTATGATGTGCAGTACGCGATGCCGGGCAAGCTCGAGAAAGCCGGCGTGCTCTTTGCGATTGCCAGCCCGTCGCGCACCGGCGGCTCGGCGAACGCGCGGCACATGCGCGACTTTGCCGGCATTGCCGCGGCCTATGGCCTCGACCGCGAGGCCGCCTACCGCGCGATCACGCTCAATCCGGCGAAGATCCTCGGCCTCGACTCGATCCTGGGCTCGATCAAGCCCGGCAAGAGCGCCAGCCTCGTGTTGACCAACGGCGATCTGCTGGAGGAGTCGACCGCCGTCGAGCAGGTCTGGATCGATGGCACGAAGCCCTCGATGGACGACGTGCAGAAGGCCGCGTGGCGGAAGTGGAGCAACCGGCCGAAGGAGACGGCGGCGAACTGAGCAGGAATTGCGCCAGGTCTGGCTCAGTTCCTGCGACGTGACCTGGCCGATATCGCCAGGCCGAGGAAGACCAGCATCGCCTGGTTCAGTCGCACCATGTCCTCGTCGTCGAGGCGGCCGATGCGGTCTCCAAGCCGGGCCTTCGGGATCGTGGTGATCTTGTCGACCATCAGGTGACAGGCGGAGCGCAGTCCTGTACGGTCGTTGGGCGGTACGGGCAGCCGGATCAGCGGGGCTGTCGTGGCATCCGTGGTGAATGGGCAGATCGTGACGGATTCGGTGCGATCGAAACTGTCATCCTGGATGATGACCACGGGGCGTGGTTTGCCGGCATAGGTTCGACCACCGGCCGCTGTCCAGATCTCGCCCCGCCTCATTCATTTCCCCACCCGGAAATGGCGTCGACGAACGCCTGGTCATGGTCGGCATGCCTGCTGGCCGCAACCACCCGGGATTGCCGACTGGCCTCGGCCTTGAAGGATGGTGCGCGCACGTCCGGCACCCAGATCTGGATCGGACGCAGGCCCTGGGCCCGCAGCCGGGCGCGATGCTCGCTGACCTTGATGCGGGATGGCCTGCGGCGGGACGGTGATTCCATTGCAGCCCTGTCTTTGTGGTTACATGTAACCTAGCAGGGTTCTGGTCCGGGCACCAGAGCTAAATCAGGAAGCTTTCCAGCAATTCGCGGATCGTCCCGGCTAGTTTGGCAGCCCGGGTCTCGTCATGACGCAGCGTATCCTCGTCCATGTAGCAGCGCTGCGCCAGCTCGAGCTGCACGGCATGGATGCCCTCCTGCGGCTGGCCGTAGTGGCGCGTGATGTAGCCACCCTTGAACCGGCCGTTGACGACGCTGGTGAAGGGTGAGGCGGCCGCCACGGCAGCGATCCGGTCCTGGATCGCGACGGCGCAGCTCCGGCCGTCGTTGGTGCCGATGTTCAGGTCCGGCAGGATGCCGTCGAACAGCCGAGGCACGCTGCCGCGGATCGAGTGCGCATCCCATAGGCAGGCATGGCCGAAGCGGCGCCTGATGCGCGCAAGACCCTCGGCAATCTGTGCGTGGTACGGCTCCCAGTAGAGCGTCACGCGGCGTCGTCGCTCCTTCTCGTCAACAGCTTTGCCGTCGGTGTAGATGGCCTCGCCGTCAAAGGTCTGCGCCGGGCAGAGGCCGGTCGAGACCTGGCCGGCGTACAGCACGGCGTCATCAGCCGAGCGGTTGAGATCGACGACGTAGCGGGAGTAGTTGGCGGCAATGATGCTGGCGCCCATCGCCTCGGCAAAGCCGTACAAGCGCCGCACATCCCAGTCGGTGTCGGGAATGGCGAGGCCCGCGGCCGTCATGGTCGCCGCGATGTCCGGCGGGATGGTGCGGCCGTCATGCGGGATGCTGACCAGGAGTGGCGTGCTGCCCTCGTGCCAGTCGTAGACGTCGCTCATGACGGCGAGCTGGGCAGTATCGATGCGGCGTAGTCGTGGAACGCCCCGCTGTCGATCAGCGCGGCCACGGCCATGATGTCGGCCGAGAGCGAGCGGTCGTTCCCGTAGGGCTTCGACAGGCGCCGGATGTCGGCGATGGCCTTCTCCATCCTTGCCGAACTCTTCTGCGGGCGATGGAACTCGATGCCCTGGGCGGCGGCCAGCAGCTCGATCGCGATGATGTGCTCGACGTTGTCGACCATCGCATGCAGCCGCCGGGCCGCGAAGGTCGCCATGCTCACGTGGTCCTCCTGGTTCGCGGACGTCGGGATGCTGTCCACGCTCGCCGGATGCGCCAGCGTCTTGTTCTCCGAAGCCAGTGCCGCCGCCGTGACCTGCGCCATCATGAAGCCGGAATTCAGGCCGCCGTCCCTGACGAGGAAGGCCGGCAGGCCGCTCAGGTGCGAATCGATCAGCAGCGCGATGCGCCGTTCCGCGAGCGAGCCGATCTCCGCGATCGCGAGCGCCAGGTAGTCGGCGGCCAGTGCCACCGGCTCGGCATGGAAGTTGCCACCCGACAGCACGGAGCCCGTGTCCGTGAACACGAGCGGGTTGTCGGTGACGGCGTTGGCCTCGGTGCCGAGCACCCGGCCGACATGCTGGAGCACGTCAAGGCAGGCGCCAGCCACCTGCGGCTGGCAACGGATCGAGTAGGGGTCCTGGACCCGCTTGCACTCCACGTGGGAGGCCCGGATCTCGCTGCCGGCCATCAGCTCGCGCAGCAGGCTCGCGATGGCGATCTGCCCGGCATGGCCCCGGACCTGCTGGATGCGATCGTCGAATGGCGTGTCGCTGCCCTGGATGGCGTCGGCCGACATCGCGCCTGCCACCACCGATGCGGCCAGCACGTTCTCGGCGCGAAACAGCGCGGCGAGCGCCAGCGCGGTGGAGACCTGCGTGCCATTCAGCAGCGCCAGGCCTTCCTTCGGCGCCAGCTTGAGCGGCTTCAGGCCGACGCGCGCCAGGGCGTCGGTAGCCAGCTGCTGCTCGCCGTTGACCTTCGCGGTGCCGTGGCCAAGCAGCACGCCGGCCATGTGCGCCAGCGGCGCCAGGTCGCCGGACGCGCCGACGGAGCCCTTGGACGGGATTGCGGGATAGATGTTGCCGTTGATCAGCGCACAGAGCCCGTCGACCAGCGTCGTGGTCACGCCGGAATAGCCCTTGGCCAGCGCGATGACCTTCATGACCATCACGAGGCGCACGACGGCATCCGGCAGCAGCTCGCCGACACCGACCGAGTGGGAGCACACGAGGTTCTCCTGCAGGTGTGCGAGCTCGGTGTTGTCGATGCGCACCTGGGCGAGCTGGCCGAAGCCGGTGTTGACCCCATAGACCTGGGTGCCGTTGCTGACCACCTTCGCGATCAGCGCATTGGAGGCCGCGATGCAATCCGTCGCGGTCTTGCCGAGCGCGACGGTCACGGGTTGCTGCCAGGCCTGCCGCAGTTCGGAGAGCAGAATGGGTTGGTTGTTGATTTTCAGGTGCATGCAGGTGTCCCGTGCCTAG
>CAZMVP010000168.1:0-4707 GCA_964569355.1 uncultured Chromatiaceae bacterium
TCGATCAGCCGCCGGAGCAGCGCCCGCTCGCGGATGATCCGGGCGTAGAAGGCCACGTTCGCCGCGCTGGGCGTGTCGGTCACGAGCTCCGTGAGATAGGCGGCACCGCCGGCGTTGGCCAGCTCCGAACGGGAGGCCAGGTATTCGCCCAGTGTGACGGGATCGGCCGGCTGGCTGCGCTCGGCGAGCCCCTGGATCGCGTCGAAGATCAACCGGTGGTCCGGCCGGAAGAAATCCGGCGACCCGACCAGGTCTGCGATGCGGTCCCAACTGCTGTTGTCGAGCATAAGCCCGCCAAGCAGCGCCTGCTCGGCCTGGTTGGAACTGGGGGGCTCCGGCGGCACCAGCCCGGCCATCCGGGCGGCTCCGGGCTTGCCCTGACCCTGGGCCGACCCGGCATCACGGCGTGGACCGGGTACTGCCATGGTGGGTGATCGTGCTGCTGGTCGCAGGGTTGGCCGTGGGGCTGGGCGCAGGACTGCGGGAGGCCGGGGGGCCTAGCGGCCCTCTTCCTCGGCGACGACCGTGATCTTCACGACGGCATTCACGTCGCTGTGCAGGTGCAGTTCGATTTCGTGCTGGCCGATGGTCCGGATCGGCCCCTGGGGCAACCGGACTTCGCTGCGCTTCACGGGCACACCGGCCGCGGTGCAGGCTTCGGCGATGTCGGCCGTGCCCAGCGAACCGAACAGCTTGCCTTCGGTTCCGGCCCTGGCAGAGAGCTTGATGTCCAGCGCGCTGGCGCGGGTCGCCCGCTCCTGTGCTGCCTTGAGTTCATCTGCTTCCTTCTTCTCCAGCTCGGCCCGACGTGCCTCGAAGAGCGCGATGTTGGCCGGCGTGGCCAGCGTCGCCTTGCCCCGCGGCAGCAGGAAATTGCGGCCGTAGCCGGAGCGCACGTTGACCCGATCGCCGATGGCGCCCAGGTTTTCGACTTTCTCGAGAAGGATCACGTCCATGGTTGTTTGTCTCTGTCTGTCTCTGGCCTGGCCAGCGGGCCTGGCCCAGGGTCGGTTTGCGGGCGCGTATTAAACCACATTCGATCGGGGCCGGCGCAGCGGAAAGGTGTTGTCGACCAGCCCGGCCAGGGCCAGGACCAGCAGCATCAACCCACCCACCGGGGCGCCCAGCAGCATCAATCCGTAGAGCACCAGTGGCCAGACGCGCGGCCACTGCCGCTGGTCGGCCGTCCAATGGACGATCGACAGTCCCTGGATCACGAAACCGGTCACGAGGACCAGCAGCACGCCACCGCCGACGGCCAGGGAACCGGCCGCCAGCATGAGGGCGGCAATGCCGGTGGCGGCGACCAGCACGAGGCCCAGCCGCAATTCCAGGAACTGCCGCCGCCAGCCACCGGGCTCATCCGCGAGGACGTCCTTCGCTTCCGGGGTTGCCGGGGTCGACATCGGCGCCGCCTTCTGCGCCATCCACAGGGCCAGCATCAGGGCCAGCACCAGGGTCGACAGCAACCCGGACGCGATGACGCCGTGCATCAGCGTGGCCAGCGTGCCGAGCCAGTCGGTCGGCAGGTTGCCGGCCTCGGGCAGGCCGGCGGCCTTCACCACTTCCTCAAGCACTGGCTGCCAGTGGACGCGCGGATCCGGGATCACCGCGGTTGCCGCCAGCACGCCTAGCAGGGCCGCGACGACCAATGCCTGCACCACGAGCGTCACGGAGCGGTACCGGGCCAGCAGCACACCGCCGAGTGCGGCACCGCCCCACAGGCCCGCGGCACTCACAAGGGCAGTGCCCAGCGCCGGATTGCCGGTTGCCGCGAGGAGCACGGCCAGGGCCACGAGGCTGATGCCGGCATCGAGCAGCACGCTCCGCCAGCCGTGCCGCGCAGTGATGATCAACACCGCCGCACTCAGCATGTTGGTCAGCGGCATCAGGAAGCAGAGGACGATGACGAGGACCCGGATCGCCCGGCGCACTGCCACGAGACGCAGGAATTCCGTCATGGTCCGCGATCACTCCACCGCGTCGGGCAGGCCGGTGATCGTCCCGGCCCTCGACGGTACCCGCAGCGTTGTGGTTCCCCGGTCAGCGGTCCGCCCGCCCGCCGGTCAATGCTTGTCGGTGTAGGGCAGCAGGGCCAGGAAACGGGCGCGCTTGACGGCCGTCGCCAGCTGGCGCTGGTAGCGGGCCTTGGTGCCGGTGATCCGGCTCGGCACGATCTTGCCGGTTTCGGTGACATAGGCCCGCAGGGTCTCGAGATCCTTGTAGTCGATCTCCTTGACGCCTTCGGCGGTGAACTTGCAGAACTTGCGGCGGCGAAAATACTTGCTCATGGGTGTTGTCCTGGCTCGATGCGCGGTCAGGCCGCGGCGCCTGCGCTGGAGGCGGTGCTGGAGGCGGCGCCGGTGGCTTCGCCATCGTCGCCGTTGTCATCGCTGTCGTCGTCGCTCCGTCCGAACGACGGGCGGCCACCTTCATCGGCAGCCTTGACCAGCGGTGACGCCTCGGTGACGGCCTCGTCGCGCGCCATGACGAGATGGCGGAGCACGGCGTCGCTGAAGCGGAATGCCCCCACGAGTTCGTCCAGGATCGCCTGGTCGCACTCGATGTTCATGAGCACGTAGTGGGCCTTGTGGACCTTGTTGATGGAATGGGCCAGCTGGCGCCGTCCCCAGTCCTCCAGGCGATGCACCTGGCCACCGCCGGTGGTGACGATGCTGCGGTAACGCTCGACCATGGCCGGGACCTGCTCGCTCTGGTCCGGATGAACGAGAAACACGATCTCGTAATGACGCATGTTGTTGCTCCTTGTGGATAAAGCCACCCGGGCGCGGCCGGGCGCCCGATCAGGAACGGACGGCTGGAACCGGCGCTTGGTGTGGCAAGGACCGCCCGGCCCATGCGGCCGCGGCGGGAGGCGCATGCTACCGGACCGGGCGGGTTCCGGGCAAGCCCGCCCCGGCCGACCGCTGCCGGTTGCACTCGTAGAGGCAGATGCCGGCCGCGACCGCCACATTCAGGCTGCTGACCGTGCCGCGCATCGGCAGGCTGACCCGGAAGTCACAGCGCTCGCCGGTCAGCCGCCGGAGTCCCTCCCCCTCCGCCCCCAGCACCAGCGCCGTGCCGACCTTGAGGTCGATGTCGTAGATCGAGGTTTCGGCGGCATCGTCGGTACCGACGATCCACAGGCCCAGCTCCTTCATGGTTTCGAGGAAGCGCACGAGGTTGCCGACTTGCAGGATCGCCTGGGTCTCGGCTGCACCCGCCGCCACCTTGCTGACGACCGGCGTCACGTCCACGTTGCGATGCCGGGCCGTCACCACGAGATCGACCCCCGCGCCATCGGCCACCCGCAGGCAGGCGCCGAAGTTGCGCGGGTCCTGGACGCCGTCCAGCACCAGCACCAGCGGCCGCTCGATCCGGGCAAGCATCGCCCGCGCGCCGGCTTCGGACAGCGGACCGGCGTGCACCACGTCCGCGGCCACGCCCTGGTGCTTGGTCGTGCCCGTGAGCCGGGCGAGTTCGTCGGCAGTCACCTGTGACACGGCCTGTGCGTTCTCGAGCGCATCGGCAAGGCGCGCCCGCCGCTCCCTGCCAAGGTCCGCAAGCACATAAACGCGCTGCACGGCTTCGGGCTGCGCCAGCAGGAGCTGGCGCACCGCGTGGATGCCATAGACGAGCCTGCGCTGCATGGGACTGCCGCTACTGGCGCCGGCGCCGCTTCGGGCGGGAGGCGGGCCGCTTGTCCGATTGCGGCTGTGCTCGCGCGCCCATGCGCTGGTTCGGTCGCGGGAGGGATCCGGGATCCAGCGCGAGGTCGATGCGGGCGTCCTCGGCATTGACCCGCGCGACCGTCACGCGCAGGTCATCGCCGAGGCGGAAGGTCCGGCCGGTGCGCTCGCCAACCAGCCCGCGCCCACCCGGCTCCAGGTGGTAATAGTCGCTCGGCAGGCTGGTGACGTGGATGAGGCCGTCCACCAGCAGTTCGCGCAGCATCACGAACAGGCCGAAGTGCGTCACGCCGGTCACGACGCCGTCCAGCGACTCGCCGACATGCTCCTGCATGTACAGGCATTTGCATCGTGCCTCGACATGGCGCGTGGCTTCTTCCGCCCGCCGTTCCTGCATCGAGGTCGTGATGCCCAGCTGTTCGGCGGCGGCAATGCCCACCGGGAAAGCTGCCGGCTTTCCGCCATCGAGCAGGTGCCCGATGCCCCGGTGCACGAGCAGGTCCGGATAACGGCGGATCGGCGAGGTGAAATGGGCATAGGCCTTCAACGCCAGGCCGAAGTGGCCGGCATTCTTCGGCTGGTACACGGCCTGCTTCATGCTGCGCAGGACCGCGGTAGCGAGCATCGGAAAGTCCGGCCGGTCGCGGATCAGTCCCAGGACCCGGTTGATTTCCCGCGGCTGTTGCCCGGCAGTTTCCGCCACGGCGATGCCGAGGCCCTGGAACAGCTGGCGCAACTCCTCGAGCTTGTCGCCCTCGGGTCCTGCATGCACGCGGTAGAGCGTCGTCAGCTTGTGCTTTGCGAGGTATCGTGCGGCCTCGACATTGGCCGCGATCATGCATTCCTCGATCAGGCGCTGCGCATCATTGCGCGGGCGCGCCGCGATGCCGGCAATGGTGCCCTCGGCATCCAGGCGGATGCGGATCTCCGGCAGGTCGAGGTCCAGCGCGCCACGCCGCTGCCGCGCCTTGTACAGGCAGGCAAACACGCCGTAGAGATTCTCGAGGACCGGCCGGAC
>CAZMVP010000169.1:0-2317 GCA_964569355.1 uncultured Chromatiaceae bacterium
TGGCCTCGGTCGGCATCCTGTTCATCATCGTGTGGATCTTCGCGCGGATGGAGCGTCGCCCCTTCCTCGAGATCTTCGGGCTGGACGTGCCGCCGCTGGCCGACATGACCAACCTGCTGAAGAGCCTGCGGCCGAATCCGCAGTTCCTCGCGGCACTCGCCATCGTGGTCGTGGCGGCCGTCGTGAGCCGTACCGTCAGCGAGCCGCCGACCCTGGTACCTGATCGGGCGCACCTCGCGACCTTCCCGCTGGTCATCGGCGACTTTTCGGGCCATGAATTCCCGGTCGAGAAGATCTACCTCGACGAGCTCAAGCTCTCCGATTACCTGATGAGCCGCTACACGCGCCCGTCCGACGATATTCCGGTAGAGATCTGGATCGCGTACTACGACTCCCAGGCCAAGGGTGCTTCCATCCACTCCCCGCAGGCCTGCCTGCCGGGCGGCGGCTGGCAGATCGAATCCTTCACCCAGCCGGTGATCCCCAACGTGCAGGCTGATGGCAGCGGCATCAAGGTCAACCGCGCGGTGATCGCCATGGGTGATGCCCGCCAGCTCGTCTACTACTGGTTCGACCAGCACGGCAAGAAGGAAACCAGCGAGTACAAGGTGAAGTGGCTGATCTTCTGGGATGGACTCACCCAGAACCGCACCGACGGCGCGCTGGTGCGCCTGACCACGCTCGTGATGGACAAGGCCGATCTCCCCAAGGCCGACGCGCGGCTGCAGGACTTCATGCGCGCCGCGGACCCGAAGCTCGCCTATTACCTGCCGAACGAGCACTCGAAGCTGCACGAGGCAACCGGCGACGAGCTGGCGCGGTTCGAGGCCATCACGGAACCAGCCAAAGCCATTTCCGGCGTCCAGTAGTCGGACGGAACCCACCCCATGTCGCGCCCCCTGGTACACATCATCGCCGCCGCCCGGCCCAACTTCATGAAGGTGGCGCCGCTCTGGCACGCCCTCGTGGCCGATGGCACCTTCGATGCGCGGCTCATCCACACCGGCCAGCACTACGACGCCAACATGTCGGATGCCTTCTTCCGCGATCTCGGGCTGCCCGAGCCGCACCATCACCTCGGTGTCGGCAGCGGCAGCCATGCCGAACAGACCGCGCGGGTCATGATGAGCTACGAGCCGGTGGCGATGGCCGAACAACCGGCCTGGACCGTGGTCGTGGGCGACGTGAACTCGACGGCGGCCGTGGCCATGGTCTGCGCCAAGCTCGGCCTGCGCACCGTGCACCTCGAAGCAGGTCTGCGCAGCTTCGACCGCACCATGCCCGAGGAGATCAACCGGCTGGTGACCGACGTGCTGGCCGACCTCCTGTGGACGCCATCACCCGACGGGGACGAGAACCTGCTGCGCGAGGGGATCCCCGCCGAACGCATCGAGCGGGTCGGCAACATCATGCTCGACTCCTACGAACTGCAACGCCAGGCCATCGAGGCCGACGGCACCTGGAAGAAGCTCGGCCTCGAGTCGCGGCGCTTCGGCGTGGTCACGCTGCATCGCCCGTCGAACGTGGACGATGCCGCGACGCTGGGCACGCTCGTCGACGCGCTCTCGCGCGTGGCCGCCGACCTGCCGCTGGTCTTCCCGGTGCATCCGCGGACCCGCAAGAACCTCGAGCGCTTCGGGCTGCTCGGCCGGCTGCAGGCGGTTGCCGGCATCCGGCTGTGCGACCCGGTGGGCTATGTGCAGTTCATGAACCTCGTCAGCAATGCCGCGCTGTGCATCACCGATTCCGGCGGCGTGCAGGAAGAAACCACCTATCTCGACATCCCGTGCCTGACGGTCCGCCCGAATACGGAACGGCCGATCACGGTCACCGAAGGCACCAACCAGCTGGTGCAGCCGCACACGCTGGCGGCCACGGCGGCCCGGGTGCTGCGCGGCGACTGGCACCATGGTCGGCGGCCGGATCGCTGGGATGGCCGGACCGCCAGCCGCTGCGTGGAAAGCCTCAAGGCCCGCCTGCCACAATCCGCACAAGGCCCGGCGATCCGGGCCGCGTCAAAGTGAAGCCCACCGAATGAACCTAGAATGGCTGCCATGTCGCCAAGGAAGCGCATCATGAAGACCAGATCCCTGCTGCTCATCTCCACGCTGGCCCTGGCCCTGGGCGCTTGCGGCTCGCCGGAAAAGCGCGCCGCCGACTACGTGGCCAAGGCCCAGCAGTTCTATGACGCCGGTGACTACGTCAAGGCGCGACTCGAGGCGCAGAACGCCGCCCAGGTCGAGCCCAAGAACGGCAAGGCGCGCTACCTGCTGGCGGAGATCGCCGAGCAGGAGAAGAACTACCAGCAGATGTTCGG
>CAZMVP010000169.1:2417-4641 GCA_964569355.1 uncultured Chromatiaceae bacterium
CAAGGCCGAGGCGGCGCTCAAGACCTTCATCGGGGAGAACCCGGATGCCGGCAAGCTGCGCCTGGCCCTGGGCCAGCTCTATGAAGGCAGCAATCGTGCGGATGATGCCCGCAAGATCTACGACGAGCTCGGGCAGAAGGATCCCAAGAGCGCCGACGGGCTTGCGGCACGCAACCGCGTCGCGGCCCTGGACATCCGCGCCGGCAAGCTCGACCAGGGGCGGAACGAGATCAGCGCCATCCTGAAGGATGCGCCGGACGATGCGAGCGCCTTGCTGCTGCGCTCGGGCCTGGATTTCGCCGACCAGAAGTTCGATGACGCAATCGCCGACCTGCGCCTCGTGCTGCGCAAGGAGCCGAAGAACGCCCGGGCCTTGCTGCTGCTGGCCCAGACCTACGTCCGCAAGAATGACGCGGTGCTGGCCAAGGACGCCTATCGCCGGCTGCTGGATGTCGCGCCCGATTCGCCGGAAGGACTGGAGCAGCTGGCTGCGCTGTACGTGGCCGGCAAGGAATACAGCGACGCCGAGGACCTGCTGCGTAAGCGCCTTGCCAAGCAGCCGGATGACCTCGTGGCCTCCGGTCGCCTCGTGGAGGTGCTGATGGCCGAGGGCAACACGGCCAAGGCCGAGGAGGAGGCCCGGCGCATGACCGCGCTGAAGAACCAGGCCGGCGTCGGCGACTTCTCGCTGGGCCGGGTGCTCGCCCAGAAGAAGGACTTCAACGCGGCCGCCGATGCCTTCAGCAAGGCCGTCAAGGCCCGCGGCGGCGATCCGCTGCCGCTCGAGGGCCTCGTGCGTTCGCTGCTGGCGGCCGGCAAGCAGTCGGAAGCCGTGAACGTGCTGAACCAGCAGTTGCAGGACAGCCAGAACGAGCTGCTTGCCAAGTACATGCTGGGCGGCATCTACGGCCAGGACGGCGACACCGCGAAGGCCGAGAAGTACTTCAACGACATCCTGAAGGCCAAGCCGGACTCCGTCATCGCCTGGGCCTCGCTGGCCGGTCTCTATCCCGACCGCGCAAAGCGCATCGACGTCTACCAGCGCGCGTTGAAGTCCGTGCCGCAGGGCAATCCGCAGATCAACATGCTGCTGGCTACCGAGTACGAGCAGGCCGGGCGCTACGACGACGCGATCACGGCCTACGAAGCAATCCTGAAGGCCCAGGCCGACTACGAGCCGGCAGTGAACAACCTTGCGGCCCTGCTGCTCGACCAGAAGTCGGACAAGGCGAGCCACGAGCGCGCGCTGAAGCTGGCGCTGGGCCTTGCCCGCAGCGACAACCCGGCGATGCTCGACACGCTCGGCTGGGCGCAATACCGCGCCGGGCGCTACACTGACGCCGTCAGCGTGCTCGAGCGGGTGGTGGCCAAGGCCGGGAACTTCCCCGTCTTCCGCTATCATCTCGGCATGGCTTACCTGGGCGCCGGCAATTCCGTCGGTGCCCGGCAGCAGTTGGCCGAGGCCGTCAAGGGCGACCAGGACTACCCGGGTCGGGAAGAGGCGCGTACGGAACTGGCCAAGCTGCAGAAATCTTCCTGACAGGTGGCGATCAGCCTGCGGGAGGCGGGTTGATTGCTACAAGGAACCAGGAACGATGGCGGGACCACTTGCGGGCGTACGGATACTGGAACTGGCCAGCGTCGTGCTGGGGCCATGGGCCTGCCAGATGCTGGCGGACATGGGCGCCGAGGTCATCAAGGTCGAGCCGCCGCGCGGCGACAGCAACCGCACGCTGGGTGCTTCGCGCCACCCGGGCATGGCGGCCCTGTATCTCACCTGCAACCGCAACAAGCGCAGCGTCGTGCTGGACTTGAAGCAGCCGGAGGCCCAGGCCGCCGCGCGCAAGCTCGTCGAGTCCGTCGACGTGCTGATCCACAACAACCGCCCGCAGGTCATGAGCCGGCTCGGCATGGATTACGAGTCGCTCAAGGCCATCAATCCGAAGCTCATCTATTGTGGCACCTACGGCTACGGCAAGGCCGGGCCCTATGGCAAGCGCGGCGCGCTGGACGATTCCATCCAGTCGGTCAGCGGCATCGCGATGCTGAACAAGCTCGTGCTCGGCGAGCCGCGTTACCTGCCGACCATCGTCGCCGACAAGACCACGGCCATGCAGGTGGTGTCGGCCGTGACCGCGGCGCTGTTCCACCGGGAACGCACGGGGGAGGGCCAGGAGATCGAGGTGCCGATGTTCGAGACCCTCGTCTACTACACGATGGCCGA
>CAZMVP010000170.1:0-1447 GCA_964569355.1 uncultured Chromatiaceae bacterium
GCGGGCTGCGCCGACGCCCGGCAGGATCACATGGGAAGCCCGTGCAATCTTCGCGTGGTCCGCCGTCACCTCGCTGCGGGCCCCGAGGCGTTCCAGCGCAAACTGCAACGACGCGATGTTGGCACCGCTGCCATCGACGATGGCCACGCCAAGGCTTGGCCTGCTCACAGGCTACCCTTGGTGCTTGGGATCGAATCACCAGACTTTATAATGGCTTGTCGTAGTGTTCTGCCAAAGCCCTTGAAGCAGGCTTCCACCATGTGATGGGTGTTTTCGCCCCGTACTGAAATGTGCAGGTTGGCCTGCAAGGCATCCGCCAGGGAACGGAAGAAATGCGGAACCAGCTCCGTCGGCAACTGGCCGACCGACTGGCGCGGGAAGGCCGCCTCGAAGACCAGGTAGGCGCGGCCGGACAGGTCGAGGCTGACCCGGGCCTCGGTTTCATCCATCGGCAACTGGAAACCGAAGCGGCCGATGCCGCGCTTGTCGCCGAGTGCCGTCCGCAGCGCTTCGCCAAGTGCCAGTGCCACGTCCTCGACGGTGTGGTGTTCGTCAACCTGGAGATCACCGGTGCAGTCGAGCGCCAGCGCAAAGCCGGCGTGTCTGGCGATCTGTTCGAGCATGTGGTCGAAAAAGCCGATGCCCGTGGCGATGCGCACCGGCGCATCGCTGTCGAGATCGACGGTCACCGTGATCTGCGTTTCGCGGGTTTGCCGTCGCACGGTTGCCACCCGCGGCTGGTCGAGGACCTGGTGGACCACGCGGGGCCAGCTGCCGGAATCGGCGGGATCGATCCGGAAACCCGGCAGGCCGAGGTTCTGCGCGAGCTCGAGATCGGTTGCGCGGTCGCCGGCCACGAAACTCCGCTCACGATCCAGGCTGTTGGCCCGCAGGAATCCCGTGAGCAGCCCGGTGCGTGGCTTGCGGCACTGGCAGCCATCCGTGGCGGTGTGCGGGCAGACGAGCACCTCGCGGAAGGCAATGCCCTGCGAGGCGAAGAGGGCGAGCAGGAAGTCCTGGACCATCCGGAAGTCCGCTTCGGGAAAGGCGCGGGTGCCGAGGCCGTCCTGGTTCGTCACCATCACGAATTCGTAGCCCGCGTCGCGCAGGCGCAGCAGGGCGGGAATCACGCCAGGCACCAGCGCCACCTTGTCGAGCCGATCCACTTGCTGGTCGGGCGACTCCATCACGAGCGTGCCGTCGCGATCGAGAAACGCGATCTTCTGCAGGATGGCCATCAGCGCTCCAATGCCGCCAGCAACCGGTCGGTCTCGGCCGGGCTGCCCACCGTGATGCGCACGCAGGATGGCAGCAGCGGGTCCCAGCTGAAATCGCGCAACAGGATGCCGGCCTGTCGCGCCCGCTCCATCACGGTCGGCTTGCCGCTGGTTTCCACGAGAATGAAGTTGGCCTCGCTCGGCCAGACGCGCGTGATGCCGGGCAGGCC
>CAZMVP010000170.1:1547-4631 GCA_964569355.1 uncultured Chromatiaceae bacterium
CGTGGCGGGCGAGCAGCTCCTGCAGTGGATCGTCACCGGCAAACTCCTGGTAGGCAGCGTCCAGCACGACGACACCGCGGCCCGCCAGGCCGCTGCACAGCGAGTCGATGGTCGCGTCGGGCACGCGATTGCCGGTGGGATTGTTCGGCGAGCAGACGAAAACCAGCTTGCAGTCCGGTTCCCAGGTGGCCAGTACTTCGTCGGCCGGATAGGCGTAGCCGTCGTCGCGCCTGAGCGCGATGGTGCGCACCCGGGCACCCTGGATCTGCGCATAGAAGACATACATGCCGAAGGTCGGCGGGGAGATCACGATCGAGTCCTGCCCCGCGCGGCAGAAGGCGCGCAGCAACAGGTCGATGGCTTCGCTCGAGCCGCGGGTCACCAGCAACTGGCCGGCCTGCACGCCGTAGAACTCGGTCAGCCTCGCCGTCAGTTCGGTGGGCCGTGGATCGGGGTAGCGGTTGAGGCCATCCGGCGTGTCATCGCCTGGTGGCCGCCACGGCAGCTCGTTGGCATTGAGTCGCACGAAACCGCCGACGTAGTCGGCTGCTCGATAGGGGCTCAGTTTCAGGATCTCCGGCCGCAGCAAGCCGACCACGGTATCGGTGATGGGGCGGCTCACGGGGGCGCTCCTGTGCCAGCTCCGGGGCGGGTATCGGCGGCGTCGAGGCGGATCGTCACGGCCCGGGCGTGGGCGTCTAGGCCCTCCAGGCTCGCGAGGGTGCGGACCGTGGGCGCCAGGCCACGCAGTCCATTGAGGCTCACCTCCTGGATGGTCATGCCACGCTGGAAGTCCGCAACCGACAGTCCACCGTATGCCCGGGCATGGCCGTAGGTCGGCAACACGTGGTTGGTGCCGCTGCAATAATCGCCCACGGCTTCCGGCGTCCATCGTCCGAGGAACACCGAGCCGGCTGTCGTGACCATGGCGGCCGCGGCGCGCGGCTCGGCGACCTGCAGGATCAGGTGCTCCGGCGCGTAGTCGTTGGCCACGGCCACGGCCTCATCGAGATCGGCAACCAGCACGGCGATGGCATGGCCCAGGGCCTGCTCGATGATCGGCCGGCGTGGCAATGACGGCAGCGCGGCGTCGATCTCCGCCTGCACCCGCGGGATCATGTCGGCCGCGGTCGACACCAGCACCACATGCGAGTCCGGCCCGTGCTCCGCTTGCGAGAGCAGGTCCAGCGCGACGAAGCGTGGGTCGGCCAGGCGGTCGGCAATTACCATGACTTCGGACGGCCCGGCGGGCATGTCTTGCGCCGCACCGGCCGGATCCGCCGCAACGATCGCCTTGGCGGCCGTGACCCACGCGTTGCCGGGGCCGAAGATCCGCGCCACGCGGGGGATGGACTCCGCGCCGTAGGCCATGGCCGCGATTGCCTGGGCGCCACCGGCCTTGAAGACATCCGTGATCCCGCAGGCCCGCGCGGCAAACAGCACGGCCGGATCGGCCCGGCCATCCGGTCGCGGTGGCGTGCACAACACGCGCACGGGACAACCGGCGATGGCCGAGGGCACGCCGAGCATGATGGCCGTGGAGGGCAATGGCGCGCTGCCGGCCGGCACATAGAGGCCGACGGCCCCCAGCGGCCGGCTGACCCGCTCGCAGACCACGCCGGCTGCGGTCTCGACCCGGATCGGCGCCGCCACCTGGGCTTCGTGGAAGCGGGTGACATTCCTGATGGCCGCGGCAATCGCCGCCTTGGCCTCGTCGGCCAGCTCCGCTGCCGCAGCGGCAAACTCCGCTTCGGTTACGCGCAACGTGGCCAGTTCGGCGCCATCGAGTTCGCGCGCCAGGCGCAGCAGCGCGGCGTCGCCCTCGGCACGTACGCTGGCAATGATGGCACGTACCCGGACATCGAGGTCCCTGGCTGCCCGCAACGCTGGCCGCGCCAGCAGCTGGTGGCGGCCAGCGGCATCGAGCCTGGACCAATCGGCAATCCGGAGGTTGGCCATTCCCGCGCCTTTCAGGCCAGCATCTTTTCGACAGGCACCACGAGCACCGAGGAGGCGCCGGCGGCTTTCAGGCTTTCCAGTGTCTCCCAGAAGACGTTCTCCTGGCAGACCACGTGGACGGCCACGCGGTCATCGCGGCCATCCAGCGGCAACACGGTCGGCGACTCGGACCCGGGCAGCAGCGCGGCAATGCGCGCCAGCGCAGCCTTGGGCGCGTGCATCATGATGTACTTGCTCTCACGTACCTGCACCACGCCTTCCACGCGCTGCAGGAGCCGGTTGATCCACTCCGACTTTTCGTCCGGAACCGCAACCGGTGTCTGCAGCAGCACCGCGCGGCTCTCGAGGATGGTTTCCCCTTCGCGCAGCTTGTTGGCGAGCAGCGTCGCGCCGCTGGACACGAGGTCGCAGATCGCGTCCGCCCGGCCGAGGCTCGGCGCGATCTCGACGGCGCCGGAGAATTCCACGACAGCGGCCTCGATGCCGTTGCGCCGCAGGTAGTCCCTGACGATGGAAGGGTAGCTGGTCGCGATCCGGCGGCCGGCAAGATCGCGCGCAGATCGCAGCGTGCTGCCATCCGGATAGGCGAAGGCCAGCCGGCAGTGGCCATAATCCAGGGCCCGAACGATGCGGAATGGCTCGGTGCTGCCTTCCGCCAGGAAGTGCAGCCGCCGTTCTTCCACGATGTTGAGGCCGGCGATGCCGAGATCACAGACATCGTCGCGGACGAGGCCCGGGATGTCGTCGTCGCGCACCAGCAGGACGTCGACCGGCATGTTCTCGCCGAAGGCAATCAGCTGGTCCGGGCCACGCGTGTATTTGAGCCCGCAGCGCTGGAGCAGGTCGAGCGACTGTTCGGTCAACCGCCCGGACTTCTGGATGGCAATCTTGATCCGGGCACGACGTCCGGTCGTGGGTTCAGCGTTCATCGATCATCCATCCCGGTTTTTTTCGACGGGCCAGGGCGCAGCTGTAGCCGCCGGTGCCCTGGGTCAGGTAGCGGGCCACGCGCCCGATGGTGGTCACGCTGACACCGGTGCGTTCGTGGATCTGGCGGTAGGGCAGGCCGCGGTCCAGCAGCTCGGCGACGAGCCACCGGTCCTTGAGGGCCTGCAGTTCGGCCGG
>CAZMVP010000171.1:0-3220 GCA_964569355.1 uncultured Chromatiaceae bacterium
ACCGGCTGCTCGGCGAATCGGACATCGTGACCCTGCACCTGCCGCTGCTGCCGGCGACCACCCGGCTGATCGACCGCCAGCGCATCGGGCAGATGAAGTCCGGGGCGATCCTCGTCAACACGGCCCGTGGCGCGCTCGTGGATGAGGCGGCGCTGGCCGAGGCACTGGCCAGTGGCCACCTGGCCGGTGCCGGCCTCGACGTGTTCACCGACGAGCCGGTTGCCGCCGACAATCCGTTGCTGCGCCTGCCGAACATCACGGTCTCGCCCCATCTCGCCTGGCTCACGCTGGAGACCTGGCAACGAAGCATCGACATTGCCCTGCGCAACGCGCGCGCGATGCGGGACGGGACGGCGCTGG
This sequence comes from uncultured Chromatiaceae bacterium, assembly GCA_964569355.1. Lineage (GTDB taxonomy): Bacteria > Pseudomonadota > Gammaproteobacteria > Steroidobacterales > SHZI01. The sequence continues at coordinate 361 of CAZMVP010000171.1, forward strand.
TCCATCGGGTAGCCTGATGGCTACCCGTGCAACCTGCCCTCAGCCTGTTTTCGGTGCCCGCCGGCTGCGGCGATCGATCGCGGCCGCACCGAACTTTTGCTCCTTGGCCGCCCGCATGCGCTCCCCCCACTGTCGCAGGCTGGCATGCGCGCGTGTCGTGTCGGACATCTCCTCGTCGTAGGCCTCCGTGCGGCAGGTCAGTTCCACCTGCAGCCCATTGGGGTCGTACATGTAGACCGACTTCACGAAGCCATGGTCGATGGGCCCGAGGCAACTCACGCCGGCATCGTTGATGTGTTTCTGCCAGGCAAGCAGCGCGGCCTCGTCGGCCACTTCGAGCGCAAGATGCCGGTCGAAACTGTCGGCTTTCGCGAACTTGCCCTCGTCGGCCGTCTCGGGCTGGTCGAAGAAGGCCACCGTCTCGCCATTGCCCAGCTGGAAGAACAGGTGCATGTAGGGAATGCGCGAGTTGACTCCGGGCACTTCCTCGAACACCGGGGCCGTGACCAGCGGCAGCCCGAGGACATCCTCGTAGAACCACCGCGTCTGCTCGGCATCGCGGCAACGGTAGGCGACATGATTGATGCCCCGGGGGCGTTCGAGGCGAGCCGAATTCTTCATTACCGGGTACTCCTGTGGCCGGAGCCACGCCTGAACCTGGACCGATTCCCATTTGACAACCCGGACCGGCCGATCGCAAGCGCACCTGCCGGGCAAGGCTCGTGCCGGTACCGCACGGCACTCAGATCTTGCGTTGCCGTCCCACCCAGTAGGGTGCCCGCAGTTTGGCCTTCAGCACCTTGCCGGCGGCCGTCATGGGCAATGGTTCCGTGCGGATCTCGAGCGACCTCGGGCATTTGTAGGCAGCCATGCGCCCGCGACAGAAGGCGATGATTTCATCGATGTCCGCGGCCATGCCCTCCCGCAGGATCACGATGCCATGCACGCTCTCGCCCCATTCATCGCTCGGGATGCCGATCACGGCACACTGCGCGACCGCCGGGTGACGCGAGACGATGCCTTCGACCTCGGTCGAATAGACGTTCTCGCCGCCCGAGATGATCATGTCCTTGAGCCGGTCGGTGATGTAGATGAAGCCGGCCTCGTCCATGTAACCGCCGTCGCCGGTGTGCAGCCAGCCATCGCGCAGCACTTCCTGCGTCAACCCGGGATTCTTCCAGTAGCCCTTCATCAGGATGGGCCCGCGGATCACGACTTCACCCACCGTGCCGCAGTCGACCTCGCGATCGTCGGCGTCCACGATCCGCACCTCGCAGGTGGGCACCGAACGGCCCGCGGCGCGCGTCAGCCCGGCATCGACCGCCGCCTGGGTGTGGTACTCGGGAGCGAGGTAGACGGGACCCGGCGCCTCGGTCATGCCATAGGCCTGCGCGAACTGCAGGCGCGGGAACCGGCGGCGCGCTTCCTCGAGGATCCGCGGCGGCATCGGCGAGGCGCCATAGCCCATCATGCGCAGGCTGGACAGGTGGTAGGCATCGATGTCCGGGTGGAACAGCATGCGTTCGAACATCACCGGCACCGACAGGCAATGGGTGACGGCATGCTCGTCGATCGCGCGCAGCGCTTCGCCGGGGTCGAATTTCGGCAGGATCACGTGGGTGCCGGCCACCGCGGTCGTCACCAGCACGCCGATGCACGACATGTGGAACATCGGCGTGACGTGCAGGTGCACGAGCGAGGAATCGATGCGCTCGCAGACCAGGAACGTGACCACGAACTGGAACAGGCTGTCGTGCGTGTGCATGACGCCCTTCGGCACGCCGGTCGTGCCACCGGTGTAGAAGATCGCCGCCAGGTCGTCACCGCCCCGGCGGCAGTCGGGCAACCGCACCTCTCCCGCGCTGCCGGACTCGTAGGCAACGGCCCCGGGCAGTGCCGAGCGATCGGCATCCATCACGACGGCGTGCCGCAGCCGGGGGATGCGCCGGACCAGTTCGGCCACCAGCGGGCAGAACTGCTCCTCGAAGAGCAGGACCTCGGCCCCGGCGTGGTCGACGATGTAGGCCAGCTCCTCGAGCTGCAGGCGGAAGTTGATCGGCACCAGCACCCCGCCGGCCCAGGGCACGGCGTAGAGGCACTCGACGAAGCGGTCGCTGTTCATCGAGATGATCGCGACGCGGGTGTCCGGCCCCACGCCGAGGCCCCGGAGCCGGCCGGCGGTGCGCACGACCGAGTCGTGGAACTCGCGCCAGCTCTTCCGGACCGGGCCGCAGACGATGGCCAGCCCCTCCGGATTGATCTGGCGGGCGCGATGCAGGCTTTGGGTCAGTTCCATGCCGAGAAAGTGTTGCGTTCAGTCCACGGTGAGGTCTTCTGCCGTTGCACCTGATTCTAGTGGCGGCCCCGACATGGTATCAATCGGGGGCCGGACAACTGTCAACCATATTGCAGAAGGAATCGTCGTCAGTTACATTCAGGGCGCCGATACCTAGGCTGCTCCTGTTGCGCGACGGGGACGTCAAGGGAGCACGATGTACATCTCAGGGGGGAATTCTGCGATGACCGTGGATCTGGTTTTGCGGGGACGGGGCCTGGTGGCAGCCGCCGGTGTGGCGCTGCTGGCCATGGGCGTCATGGGCAATGACGCCTTTGCCCAGGAACAACAAGGCGCCCAGGCGCCGAAATCAAAGGCGGCGTTGAGCGAGATCATCGTCACCACGACCAAGCGCGAGGAAACCCTGAAGGACGTCCCCATCTCGGTGGGCGTGGTTTCCAGCCAGGCGGTGCAGGAGTTCGGGCTGAAGGGACTCGAGGACATCCAGGCCTACGTCCCGAACCTGTCCATCCAGGAAACCCTCGGCAGCTATTCCATCCGCATCCGCGGCATCGGTTCCGGCGC
>CAZMVP010000171.1:3320-4624 GCA_964569355.1 uncultured Chromatiaceae bacterium
TTCGACGACACGGACAGCTCGAACTACGCGCTGCAAGCCGACTGGAATTTCGGCGGCGGCTACACGCTGACATCGATCACCGGCGCGGTCAGCTTCGACTTCCACCGCCGGACCTCGGCGACGGCCTACACGCAGCTCTTCGTCGACAGCGACATCGAGGAGAACTACGAGCAGTACAGCCAGGAACTCCGGTTGCTCTCACCGACCGGCGGGCTCTTCGATTACGTGGTCGGCGCCTACTACTCGAAGGACAATTCGAAGATCCAGCAGATCGGCGTGTATTCGCCGATCGGCTACTTCACGCCCGGCCCCGTCGGGTCGCCGACGGATCCGGACAGCCTGACGTACAACGCATCGCCGCGATCCTACCGGGGCGAGGGAGATACCATCTCGTTCTACGGTTCGGGAACCTTCCATTTCATGGATGACACCCTGCGGGCGATCCTCGGCATGCGGGTCGGCTGGGACTCCCTCGACGGGCACTCCTGGCTCGACAACGGCACCTACGACCGGGTCACCAACAGCTTTGCGCTCCTGCCCTATGGCACAACCCGCGCTCCCGGTGGCAACTTCACGGTGTTCGACCTCCACAGCAACCGCGACGAGAAGTACTCGCTGCCCTCCCTCACCCTGCAGTACGACGTGAGCGACGACATCATGGCCTACGGCTCCTACGCCAAGGGCTTCAAGGGCGGCGGCTTCCTCGCCAATGACACGGGCACCGGCTCCAACGTGCTGGCCAAGGTCACCGAGACCACCCAGAGCGGGGTGAGCTCCTGGGCCACGGACTACGCGGGGATGCCGACCATCACGCCGGCACAGCTGGCCGCCGGCATCACGCTGAAGGAGAACAACGGCATCTACGACTACAAGCCGGAGAAGGCCGACAGCTTCGAACTCGGCGCCAAGATGAAGTTCATGGATGGGGCGCTCAGCTGGAACATTGCGCTATTCCACACCAAGTACAAGAACATGCAGCAGTCCCAGTACGATGGCGTGCGGTTCATCACCCGCAATGCCGCCGAATCCACCAGCAAGGGCATAGAGACCGACCTCCAGTGGCTGGCCACCGACAACCTGACGCTGGGGGTCAACGTCGGCTATGTCGATGCCAAGTATGACGACTACAAGAACACGTTCTGCAAGATCGTCACGGTCGATGGCGTCCTGGCGGTTCCGACCTGCGTCAACGGACAGGGCGATCTTTCCGGTGAGCGACTCGAACGGACGCCGAAGTACGAAGGTGCCTTCCATGCGGACTGGAACAGCCCGCTGACCGCGAAGACGCGCCTGCTCGTCAACGG
>CAZMVP010000172.1:0-4585 GCA_964569355.1 uncultured Chromatiaceae bacterium
CGAGCAGCAGCTATCGCATCGGCGACGAGGTCTTCATGCTGCTCAACATCATGGGAGAGGACGAGAAGATCCCGGTTGCCGGTCGCGTGATCTGGGTCACGCCGAAGGGTGCGCAGGGCAAGCGCACGGCCGGGATCGGCGTGCAGTTCAGCGACCAGGACGGTGGCGCCACCCAGAAGAAGATCGAGAACTACCTGGCCGGCGCGCTCGGTGGGGACAAGCCCACGCACACCATGTAGCAGGTCCCGCACAGGACGCGATAACGCGCGTCCGGCTCAGCGATTGCCCAGGTTCAACCCGCCGCGCAGCACGCGCGTATCGAACCCGCGCTCGTTCAGGATGAAGGCACCGGCAGAACTGCGGCGGCCGGTGTCGCAACACACGACGTAGGTGGTGTCCGTGCTGAGCGTGTTCAATTTCAGCCGGATGAAATACAGCGGGATGTTGATCGCCCCGGGCTCGTGGAAGGTGTCGAACTCGCTCGGCAGGCGCACGTCCAGCCACTTGCCGCCGGCGGCCACGATGCGTACTGCCTCCGCGTGGTCCACCCAGGCCACCATCGGTTCGTTCAACAGCGTGTTGAAGTCGTGCTTGCCAAGCCGCATCACCGCGCCATCGGTCGCCATCGTGACGGTGGCATTGCGCTTGTTGTGCGAGATCAGCGCTTCCTCGCCGAAGGTATCGCCGGTGTTGAGTTCGGCCAGCTTGATGCCTTCCTTGTTCAGGGGCGTCTCGCGGGTCACGGTGCACTTGCCGCGCGTGATCACGTAGAAGTAGTCGCCTTCGTCACCCTGCTTGATGATGACGTCGCCCGCGCTGAACTGGACCTTCTGCATGCGCATGAAGATCGCCTGGATGTTGCCCGGCGGGATCCGGTGGAAGGCCTTGGTCTGGAGCAGGGTGGTCATCCAGTCGTCGGAATTGCCGTGGTCGTCGCTGCGCAGTTCATTGACCTCGTAACTGCCGGTCTGGTCCCAGGTGAGCATGACGTCGAGCAGCTCGGTGTCGACCGACACGTACTCGGCCCGATCGACGGCGCGCACGGTGTAGCGCCGCGGCAGCATCGGCGTGACCGGCCCCCGGGCCTCCTCCGTGTTGGCCCTGAGCAGGCGGACGGTGCCGTTGCGGTCGGTCAGTTCGAGCGTGCCTGAAACGAGGTAGTAGGTGCGTTTGTCGGTATCGCCCTCGTTCAACAATGGCCGGCTGCCATCGAGGGCGCGGATTTCCATCTTCTTGGCCAGCGCGGCCACGTTTTCCCGCTTCAGGCCATCCAGCGGGGAAAATCGCCGCAGCAATTCAGGTGTGACAGTTGTCTCGCTCATGAGCGATAAATTCTAACCCTTAGATTTTAAAAGGCGAAAGCAGGCAGCGCACGAAACTGTGAGATCAGTCCCCAAGCCCCGCCCAGCCCGGCGAGGGATTGAAGCGCGGGCCATGGCGACTGGCCAGTTCCCGCAACCGCCCTTCCACCGCATCGATGCCCAGCTGCCGTGCGTAATGCAGCGGGCCGCCGCGGAAAGGCGCGAACCCGGTGCCGAAGATCACGCCGGCATCGACCAGATCCGCGTCGCTGACGATACCTTCGTGGAGGCAGGCCGCCGCCTCATTGAGGAGCGCATAGACGAGCCGATCACGAACCTCCGGATCGGCCGAACCCCACTCCAGTGTCGGCCGGACCGGCTGGCGATCGCGGTAGGTGTAGAACCCGCGGCCGGTTTTCAGGCCGAGGTGGCCCTGGCGAACCAGCTCTTCCAGCTCGGGGGCGGGCTTGCGACCCAGCACCGGGGCCAGGATTCTCGCCACATGGTCGGCCACATCCAGGCCCACCGAGTCGGCTAGCTCCACCGGGCCCACCGGCATGCCGAACTCGACCGCGGCCTGGTCTATGGCCGGCAGCGCCACACCCTCGCGGATCATCTCCATGGCTTCACCCATGTAGGGCGCCAGGATCCGGTTGACGAGGAACCCCGGGTGGCTGCGGCAGGGCACCGGCAACTTGCCGATCCTGCGCACGAAGGCCAGGCCCAGCTCCAGTGCCGCCCGGTCGCTGGTCTTGGCGGCAATGACCTCGATCAATGGCAGGCTGGCGACCGGGTTGAAGAAGTGCATGCCGATCAGGCGTCCCGGTTCGCGCAGGCCCTCGCTCAACTGCTCCAGGGGAATGCTGGAGGTATTGGTCGCCACGACGATGCCCGGCCGGAGCTGTGCCTCGAGCTGCCGGTAGACCGCCTTCTTGACTTCCAGGTCCTCGAACACGGCCTCGATCACGAGATCCGCGGAGGCGATGCCGCTGCCCTCGGCGTCGGGATGCAAGCGGGCTACTGCCGCCTCGATGGCTGCCGGCTTCTTCAGCCGGCGGTTGAAGAGCTTGCCGGCCCGCGCCAGTGCCGGCTCGATGAACTTCAGCTCGCGATCCTGCAGCGTGACGTCCAGCCCGCGCAGGGCGCACCAGGCGGCGATGTCGCCCCCCATCGTCCCGGCACCGACCACATGCACGCGCCGTACCGGCGACTTGTCCGTTGCCAGTTTCTTGAGCCGCTCCTGCAGGAAAAACACCCGGACCAGGCTGCGCGAGGTCGGCGTGACGACGAGCCTGGCGAAGGAGCGCGCCTCGGCATCGAAGGAAGCCGGCACGGGAGCCGCACCATGCTGCTCCCAGAGATCGATGATCGCGAACGGCGCGGGATAGTGTTCGGGTCGTGCTTTGGCGCCGGCCTTCTGCCGCAGCGTCCGCGCCAGGAGCGGCCGCACCGGCTTCAGTGCCAGCAGGCGGTCGAGCAGCGGTGCCGGCCGCCGGCCACGACCGGCATTCACCTGGTTAACCGCTGCCGTGCGCCAGTCGGCTTCGGCGACCACGGCGTCGATGAGGCCGGCGGCCAGCGCTTCACCCGGGCGCAGGGACCGGCCCGTCAGCAGCATGTCCATCGCCTTGCGCACGCCGACGAGGTTCGGCAGGCGCACCGTGCCGCCGAAGCCCGGGTGCACGCCGAGCTGCACTTCGGGCAGGCCGAACACGCGCTCGTCGCCACCGTCATTGCCACGATCATTGCTGGTCACCGCGATCCGCCGGTTGCAGGCCAGTGCCAGCTCGAGGCCACCACCCAAGGCAAAGCCATTGAGCACGGCCACGGTCGGGCAGGGCAGGGCGGCGAGTTCATCAAGTACCTGCTGCCCCTGGCGAACCAGTGCATAAGCCGGTTCCTCGGCATCGAGCTTCGGGAACTCGTTGACATCCGCCCCGGCGATGAAGCCGGATGCCTTGCCCGAGTGGATCACCAGGCCGCGCAAGTTCCGCCGGGCAATGTCCCCGAGGATCCCGTGCAACTCTGCCATCGTTTCCGCCGAGAGCGTGTTGGCCCCGGCATCCTGGCGGTCAAAGCACAGCCAGCCGATGTCCGCGGCATCACGATCCAGCGTCCAGTGACGGTATCCGGTTTCTTCAACCATGGCCTTACCTCAATTCCAGGTCGCAGATCAGGGGCAGGTGATCGGAATGCAGGACCCGCGGCACTTCAAAGGAGGACACCTCGATGCCATCGCCGTACAGGATGAAATCCAGTTCCATGCGCGGGGTCTTGCTGGGGTAGGAGGGCAGGCGCTCGGTATTGGCGCTGCGCAGGCCGGCCGCCTTCATGAACAGGAACATCTCGTTTTCGCCCCAGAAGGCGTTGAAGTCGCCTGCCACGATGACCGGCTTCGTCGCTCGCGCCACCAGCTCGTACAGGTGCCGCAACTGGAACTGTCGATGCCGGTACTTGAGCGAGAGGTGCACGAGGAAGATCACCACGCCTTCCAGCTCCAGCTCGATGATCAGCCGCTTGATGCCCGTGTCGAAGTAATGGAAGCGCTCGCCCAGGATGTGCGGCGCCGCCAGGAAGGCATTGGCCTGCTTGCGCAGGATCGGCAGCACGTGGTTGAGCGACTCCTCGCCGTACTTGCACTCGTAGCTGGAGTAGTGGCCCAGCGCCCTGGCGATGGCATCGGCCTGGTTGACGCGGTTGCTGCGGACCGAGCCCACGTCGACTTCCAGCAGGCCCACCACGTCCGGCGACCGGGATTTGATGAAATTTATGATGTTGTCGAGGTTGCCGGGATTGCCGAACAGATAGCCTGCTCCCGGGACCGGCAACTGGGGCGGCATGCCGGCGCCCACGGCATAGCGGATGTTGTAAACAAGGAGTCGCATGGGTGCGGGCAGTTTAATGCCCGGCCACCATAGTTGATACTTGGGGTTGAAACTCCCCGGTATTTTCGGCTCCGCAGCGGCGGAGGAAGGAGACAGCACCATGGCAGATTCAAGCCCGATACGGGTCTTCGTCAGCCACCTGTTCGAGAAACACGCTGATTACCTGCGTGTCTTCGAATACCTGGAAAGCCGGGAGAAGTTCCTGTACCTCAACGTCAGCAACCCGGAAGCCATGCCGACCGGCGGCAAGGAGGCCATGAAGGACGAGCTGCGCAACCAGATCAAGGCAGGCGAGGCCATGATCCTGCCGGTCTCGATCTTCGACCAGAACCGCGACCTCGTGACCTTCCAGATGGACTGCGCCGGTGCCTTCAGCAAGCCGATCATCGCCATCAAGTC
>CAZMVP010000173.1:0-1071 GCA_964569355.1 uncultured Chromatiaceae bacterium
TCGCCGGCGAGACCCACGAGTACACCGACATGTACCCGGGCATGGCCAAGACGGCCCGCAGCGAGGGCTTCGCCGAAGTCGCCGACTGGTTCGAGACGCTGGCCAAGGCCGAGCGCTCGCATGCCAACCGTTTCCAGAAGGCACTGGACACGCTCGGCAAGTAATCCGGCACGTCGTGTCGGAAGCTGACTGCCATTGCGGCCGGTGGTGCGCTGATGCCACCGGCCGCAATGCTTTGATCAAGCCGTGAAGAGAAACCCTTGCAGCGAGCAGACACATGAGCACGCGTGAAGGCAGCCTGGAAGCACCCACCCGCCATCCGATCGACTGGCAGTCCACGGATTTCTGGAACCGCGAGTCCCTCGAGAAGGAGATGGAGCGGGTCTTCGACATCTGCCACGGCTGTCGGCGGTGCTTCAACCTGTGCAACGCGTTTCCGACGCTGTTCGACGCGGTTGACGAGTCGCCGACCGGGGAGGTCGATTCGGTGCCGAAGGAGGTGTTCCTCAAGGTCGTCGACCACTGCTACCTCTGCGACATGTGCTACATGACGAAGTGCCCGTACGTGCCGCCGCATCCGTTCAACGTGGACTTCCCCCACGTGATGCTGCGGGCCAAGGCCGTGCGCTTCAAGGAAGAGGGTGCGTCGTTGCGCAGCCGGATCCTGTCGGCCACCGACCAGGTGGGCAACATCGCCGGCATTCCGGTGGTGGCCGAGGTGGTCAATGCCGTGAATGGCAACCAGGCCGGCCGCCTGTTGCTGGAGAAGGCGCTGGGCGTGGCCCGCGATGCGCCGTTGCCGCGCTACGAGAGCAACACGGCGCGCAACCAGCTGGCACGTGACGGCGCCGCCTCGGACGGCGCGGCCGGCCCTGCCGGCGTGGTCCAGCCCGTGGCTGCCGAGGCGGTGAACGGCACCAGCGGCAAGGCAATCCTGTACACCACCTGCTATGGCAACCGGAACCTGCCGGCCATGGTCGTGGATCTCGCCGCCGTGTTCCGGCACAACGGGATCACGGTGCGTCTCGCGGACTCCGAGCAGTGCTGCGGCATGCCCAAGCTCGAGCTGGG
>CAZMVP010000173.1:1171-4534 GCA_964569355.1 uncultured Chromatiaceae bacterium
GACGACGCTGGGCAAGGTCTCGTACCACGTGCCCTGCCACTTGAGGGTGCAGAACATCGGCCTGAAGACCCGGGACATCCTGCAACTCATCCCCGATACCACCGTCGAACCGATCGAGCGCTGCTCGGGCCACGACGGCACCTACGGCGTGAAAGTCGAATTCCGGGCTGCCTCGGTGAAGATCGCGCAGCCGGTGGCAACCCAGGTATCGAACAGCCGGGCGGACGAATTCTGCAGCGACTGCCCGATGGCGGCGGCGCAGATCGCCGATATCGCGCAGCGCGACGGGCATTCCCACCCGATCCAGCTGCTGCGCCGCGCGTACGGCATCTGAAGGGCCGCATCATGGGCAAACTGACGATCGATGATCTCTATCCGCTGGAGGTCTACAGCCGGCTGCGGCCCGAATTCCGCGCCCAGGTGATGGAGCACAAGGCCCACCGGCAGCTGGCGCTGGGCGACCACGTCACGCTGGCCTTCGAGGACCGGCTCACGATGCACTACCAGGTGCAGGAGATGTTGCGTGCCGAGCGCATCTTCGAGGCCGACGGCATCCGTGACGAGCTCGACGCCTACAACCCGCTGATTCCGGACGGCAGCAACTGGAAGGCGACGATGCTCATCGAATATCCCGACGAGCACGAGCGGCGGCAGGCCCTGGCCCGCTTGCGCGGTGTCGAACACCGGGTATGGATCCAGGTCGAGGGCCATGTACCGGTTTTCGCCATTGCAGACGAGGACATGGAGCGGTCCGACGACACCAAGACCTCGGCTGTGCATTTCCTGCGCTTCGAATTGCCGCCGGCGATGATCGCGGCGCTGAAGGCCGGTGCCGGAGTGGCCGCCGGCGTGGATCATCCCGAGCTCGAGGCCCGGGTACCGGTCATCCCGGAAGCCATGCGCGAGTCGCTGGTGGCCGACCTCGGGTCAGCCGGAAACCAGGCTGCTTTCCCGCCTGGCCTTCTTGCTTAATTCGACAGGTCCTCTAACATTCCGTCCGGCGTCGCGCGCTTCCCCACGATTGTCGCCGGGATGATGGTCGCGGCGCGTATTCCTGGATTCTGATGGCTGCCCGTTACCAAGCTGCTGACATCGAGGTCTTGAGCGGCCTCGACCCCGTGCGCCGCCGGCCCGGGATGTATACCGACACCAGTCGCCCGAACCACCTGGCGCACGAGGTGATCGACAACAGCGTCGACGAGGCGATCGGCGGCCACTGCCGGAACATCGACGTCAAGCTGCATGCCGACGGCTCGCTCGAAGTGGCCGATGACGGCCGCGGCATGCCGGTGGACAAGCACCCAGTCGAGAAGATTCCCGGCGTTGAGCTGATCCTGACGCGGCTCCATGCCGGCGGCAAGTTCTCGAACAACAATTACCAGTATTCCGGCGGCCTGCACGGCGTGGGCGTGTCGGTGGTCAACGCGTTGTCGAAGAACCTCGAGGTCTGGATCCGCCGGGACGGCCACGAGTACAACATGAGTTTCAGGAACGGCGAGCGCACCGGTAAGCTGGAGGTGGTTGGCACGGTCGGCAAGGCCAACACCGGCACGACGCTGCGCTTCTGGCCCGATCCGAAGTTCTTCGATTCGGACAAGTTCTCCATCAACGAATTGCGCCACGTGCTGCGCGCCAAGGCCGTGCTGTGCCCGGGCCTCCGGATCCGCTTCGAGGTGGAGAAGCCCGAGCAGAAATTCGAGTGGCTGTATGACGGCGGACTGGAGCAGTACCTGCGGGAGAGCCTGCCCGACACGCCATTGCTGCCGGCGGCGCCCTGCACGGCAAGCTTCAAGGGCGAGCGCGAGGAAGTGGAGTGGGCGCTCGCCTGGGCCGACACCGATGGCCCGGCGATCAACGAGTCCTACGTGAACCTGATCCCCACCGCCCAGGGCGGTACCCACGTGGGCGGGTTGCGCACCGGGCTCACCGATGCGCTGCGCGACTATTGCGAGTTCCGCAACCTGCTGCCCCGGGGCGTCAAGCTGTCGCCGGACGATGTCTGGGACGGCCTGCAGTTCGTGCTGTCGGTCAAGATGCAGGAACCGCAGTTCTCCGGCCAGACCAAGGAACGCCTGAGCTCGCGCGAGTGCGCCACCTTCGTCGGTGGCGTGGCCAAGGATTCATTTTCGCTGTGGCTGAACCAGAACACCGATGCCGGCGATGAAATCGCCGCGCGTGCGATCCTGGCGGCCCAGCAGCGGACGAAGGCGGCGAAAGTCGTCGTCCGGAAGAAGATCACGAGCGGCCCGGTACTGCCCGGCAAGCTCGCCGACTGCTCCAGCACCGACCCGGAGCGAGGCGAGATCTTCCTCGTCGAGGGCGACTCGGCCGGCGGGTCGGCCAAGCAGGCGCGTGACCGCGAATACCAGGCCGTGCTGCCGCTGCGAGGGAAGATCCTGAACACCTGGGAGGTGGACCAGGGCGAGCTCCTGGCCTCGCAGGAGATCAGCAACATCAGCCTCGCGATCGGCGCGGAGCCCGGCAGCAGCGACCTCGCCGGCCTGCGCTACCACAAGATCTGCATCCTCGCCGACGCCGACTCCGACGGCCTGCACATCGCCACGCTGATCTGTGCGCTGTTCGTCCGGCACTTCCCGCAACTGGTGCGGGCAGGGCACGTGTATGTGGCGATGCCGCCCCTGTTCCGCATCGACGTGGGCAAGGAGGTCTACTACGCCCTCGACGACGCCGAGCGCCAGGGCGTGCTGGATCGGCTCGCGGCCGAAGGTGTGCGCGCCAGACCGACCGTGACCCGCTTCAAGGGTCTCGGCGAGATGAATCCGCTGCAGCTCCGTGAAACCACGATGCTGCCGGACTCCCGGCGCCTCGTGCAGCTGACGATCGACGCAGCCGATGACACCGAGCAGCTGCTCGACATGCTGCTCGCGAAGAAGCGCTCGCCGGATCGCCGGGCCTGGCTCGAGTCCAAGGGCAACCTGGCCGAGGTCTGACGCTGGTGGCAACCCGCAAGACCCCATCGAAGATGCAGCGCGGCTCGGCGAAGGCAACGCGAGGCCGCGCGAAATCCCCTGCCTCCGGCGAGGTACAGAGCCGGCTCGAGTTCGACACGGTGGAGCGGCTGCCGCTGCGAACCTTCACGGAGAAGGCCTACCTCGACTACTCGATGTACGTAATCCTCGATCGCGCGCTGCCGCACATCGGTGACGGCCTGAAGCCGGTGCAGCGCCGGATCATCTACGCGATGAGCGAGCTTGGCCTGCTGGCCGCCAGCAAGCACAAGAAATCCGCGCGCACCGTCGGCGACGTGATCGGCAAGTTCCATCCCCACGGCGACACGGCCTGCTACGAAGCCATGGTCCACATGGCCCAGGGCTTCTCCTACCGCTACCCGATCATCGACGG
>CAZMVP010000174.1:0-4515 GCA_964569355.1 uncultured Chromatiaceae bacterium
ACCTGTTCCCGCGCGTCACCACGTGGCTGGGATTCCGGCGGGACGCCGTGCTGCGCGGCTACATGGTGGAATTCATCTCGCGGTTTGCGCCGCACCTGACGCCGTACCTGATCCGCAAGGCGTCCCAGCTGGCCACGCAGGCCGAGGTGGACGCATTGTTCGACGACGGCTCGCTGCCGATCCGGGGCGGCTACGAGGTGGCGGAGTTCGCCTGAGTCCTTGCCGGCGTCAGAGGCCGGAGAGGTCGATCTCGTGCAGCCCGCACTCGCGCTTGAGGCCGAAGAAGCGGGTTTCCTCGATGGACGTCACCGCGTGCAGCGGTCTGGTGGTCTGCACATCCCCGACCGAGACATATCCCTGCTCCCGGAGCGGGTGGTAGGGCAGGTCGTGCTGCCGGAGGTAATTGAAGACATCGCGATCCGTCCAGTCGGCAATCGGATGGATCTTCCAGCGCATTGCGCCGGGCGTGCCGCGGCCGGACACGAACGGGGTATCTGCCCGGCCCGTCGACTGGCTGCGGCGCAGGCCGGCAAACCAGCTGCCCACCTCGAGTTCGCGCAGCGCGCGCTCCATCGGCTCCACCTTGTTTTCGCGGTTGTAGCGCTCGATGCCGTCGAGGCCCTGTTGCCACCGCTTGCCGTGGCGGGCTTCCTGCCACGCGGGGCCCTGCAGGCTGCGATAGACCTTAAGATCAAGGCGCAGCCGCGCGGTCAGTTCGTCGACGAAGCGATAGGTCTCGGGAAACAGGTAACCCGTGTCGATGAAAATCACCGGAATGCCGGGTGACTGTCGCGACACGAGGTGCAGCAGCACGGCCGCCTGGATGCCGAAGCTGGATGTCAGGACATGCCGGCCCGGCAGGTGTTCGAGCGCCCAGGCCACGCGATCGGCGGCTGACAGCCCGGCAAGCAGTGCGTCATCGGCGACGCCGGACGCGTCACCCTCAACCAGGGCTTGTGATGCGGATGCGGACACGGGAAACTCCTGACCTGCCATGGCGGCAGGCTGCGGTGGACGGATTGGAACTTGCCAGCGCAACTTAGCTGCCGTGCCGAAGCGGTGGAACGATGTTGTTGTTATCCCCGGATAACCGCCCCGAATAACCGTCCTGAATAACCGCCCCGGATCACCTCTGCGCATGACATCGGAGAAACGCCCATGACCCGTCGCTATTCCCGTCGCTCGATGCTGCTTGGTTCATCGGCCTTCGCGGTCGCCGCGCTGGCGGGTGCGGAAACCCGTGGTCCGGCCCGGCCGGCCGGGCGGCCCGGCGGCCCTGGTGCCGCGGCGAGCCCAGGCGCACAGCCGGGTCCGGAACTGGCCCGGCTGATCGCCAACGAGAATCCCTATGGTCCGTCGGAGCGTGCGCGCAAGGCCATCATCGACTCGTTGCCGACGGCCTGGCAATACCCGATGGGCAACGACCGGCAGCTGAAGACACTGATCGCCGAGCGCGAGGGCCTGGCCCCGGAGAACGTCATGGTGGGCCTCGGTTCGGGCGAGATCCTGCAGATCGCGGGGCTCGTGTTCGGAGCCAATTCCCGGGTGGTGGCCGCGAAACCGACCTTCAATTTCCTGCAGGAATACGCGCGGAAGAATGGCGCGACCATCGTCGAGGTGCCGCTCGACGAAAAGATGCGCCACGACCTCAAGGCCCTCGCCGCCGAAACTTCCCGAAAGGGTACCGGACTCCTTTACGTGTGCAATCCGAACAACCCGACCGGCAACATGATCCCGGGATCGGAGTTGCGGCCTTTCCTCGCCGAGGCGAGCCGGAACGCCACGGTGCTGGTCGACGAGGCCTACCTCGACCTCTGGGACGACTGGCGCGAGCACACGGCCACCGACCGGATCAAGGCTGGCGATCCGGTGATCGTGACCCGTACCTTCTCGAAGCTCCATGGCATGGCCGGCCTCCGGGTTGGCTACGGGCTGGCTTCCCCGGACCTGATCCGCAAACTGGAGCAGCACCGGATGACGATCCAGGACTGCACGGGCCTCGCCGCCGCGACTGCCAGCTACCAGGACCTGGACTACCAGGCGTTCTCGAAGGGGAAGATCCATGAGGGCCTGGCCATCACGATCGCCGCCCTGCGCGAGCTCGGGATTCCGTTCGTCGAGAATACCCGGGGCAACTTCGTGTTCTTCGACACCGGTGGTCCGTTGGCCGATTTCCGGACGGCGATGAAGCAGGCGGGTTACATGATCGGCTGGCCGCATCCGCCCTACCTGACCTGGTGCCGGGTCAGCATGGGCACGACCGAGCAGATGCAGGGCTTCGCTGCCGCCCTGCGCCAGTGGCGGAAGGCGTAGCCCCGGGGACAGGGCCCACTTGGGAGGCGGCGTGGGCTACAATTTGCCCGGCCCGGTGATCGCCGCCGGGCCCGAAGCCGTTCCTTCATCCGACTGATCAGGCCCGCGCGGATCGTGTGGGCCAAAGGGTTGCCACGTGGAGACCATCCGCCTCGTTTATGACGCCGCCAAGGTGCGCCTGGGCTTTCTCATCATGGCCTGTGCGCTCGCCGGCGTCGCAGTCAGCCCGGACAGCACGCTGACGGCCTGGCAGATCACCGTGCTCGGTCTCGCCACGCTGCTGGCCTCGGCCGCGTCCGGCGCCTTCAACCAGCTGTGGGAGCGCGACATGGACAGCCGCATGCGCCGCACCCGCACGCGGCCCTTTGCCTCGGGGCGCTTCACGGCCATCGGCGCCTGGCATGCCGGCATCGTCGTGGCATTGCTGGTGGCCGTGGTTGCCGCTGCGCTCACCACCAACGTTGCAGCCGCGGCCTACATCCTGCTGGGCGCGATCACCTACGGCGTGGTCTATACGGTCTGGCTGAAGCGGCGCACCTGGCTCAACATCGTGATTGGCGGTCTCGCCGGCAGTTTTGCCGTGATGGCCGGTGCCGCGGCGGCCGATGCGGCCCTGGCGCCGGCACCGCTGATCCTGGCCGTCGTCCTGTTCCTGTGGACGCCGCCACATTTCTGGGCGCTGGCCATGGCCTGCAAGAAGGACTATGCCGCGGTCGGCGTGCCGATGCTGCCGGTGGTCGCCAGCGACAACCTCTCCAGCCGCACGATCTTCGCCCATGCCCTCCTGCTCGTGCTGCTCTCGCTGCTGCCCTTCTGGTACGGCATGAGCTGGATCTATCTCGCGGGTGCCGCGGGCGGTGGCTGGTATTTCGTCCGCGCCAGCTGGCGGCTGATCAAGAAGCCCAACGTGCAACAGGCCTGGCGGACCTTCGGCGCCTCGATCGTGCAGCTCGGCGTGCTGCTCACCGCCGCCATCCTCGACAGCCTGATCCTCGGCTAACTCCCCAAGACGGTACCGGACTCCCGAACCGGTAGTTACTGGCTGGCGGGCCCGGGGCGGAGCAGGGCGCCAACCTGCGCAATCACCAGATGGACCACGACGGCGACGGCGCTGGCCGGGCCCATGGGTAATTGCCACACTCGGGATCCGGGGCGTTCCCGGGTCACCAGCAGCCGGGCATGACGCCATTCCCGTGCCGGTGGCCCCGGATACCGATTGATATCATCAAGCAAAACAGGATCTGGATCGGAGGATCGAAAGATGACAACCACACGCCGGGATTTGCTGGGTTCATTCGCCACGGTCGGGCCGCTCGGCGCCATGTCGCTGGGGATGCTGCAGTCGGGATCGGCGCTGGCCGCCGGCAACGGCAGCACCTTCCCGGCCGGATTCAACACGAGCCGCTACGGCCAGGGGCCGGCGCTCGAAGGCCCGTACCTCGATCTTCGCACCGGCAAGGGCAACAAGCTCGCCTATGCCCGGATCCAGGGCAACCTCGACAACAGCAAGCAGAAGTACTTCTGGTTCAAGGGTTACTGCTCCGGTGTCCGTCCCGGAAAGAAGATCGACGACCTGTGCGGCGCCGAGGGCTTCGGCACCATCCGCCTGAACACGCTGCCGGACGGCTCGATCCAGCGCATGTGCCGGGAGATCATCCTCTACACCGACCGCCGCAGTGGCGATGTGCTGGAGGAATGGCGGAATCCGTACATCAACGAGACGGTCAAGGTCGTGCACGTGGCCAACGACCCCTTCAACTACATGATCGAGGACTACTTCCCGGCACCGCCGAGCTTCGGCGGGCTGAACAAGGAGAAGGCCCCGCCCCGGGTGCCCTTCATCCTGCCGTGGTCCCAGGAGGGCGCGTGGCTATCGATGGAGATCCACATCCACCTGATCTATCCGAGCGCGTTGCAGCCGGACAAGTGGCCGCGTGAATCAGCCGGCAAGTTTGCCCAGGTTTCGGAGTTCTTCGCCCACCACGTGAAGGCCGAGGACATGCAGAACGAGAAGCTCACGACGGTCGATTACCGCGGCACCTGGAACCGCATCACGCCGTGGCTGCCGTGGATGCTGATGGGCCAGATGCCGGGTCACATCACCTACGCCTGCTTCATGGGCACCTGCGACAGCCTGGACCAGGTGCTGCATCGCCAGGTCATCGACTACGCCGAGAAGCACTACCCGACCTTCTTCAACGC
>CAZMVP010000175.1:0-4496 GCA_964569355.1 uncultured Chromatiaceae bacterium
TCGATGTCCTCGTTGGGGCTCACGAACTCGCAGGCGCCACCGGTCTTCTCGCTGAGATCCCGGGCGAGGCTTTCCGCCGGCGCGGCACCCACCGCCACCACGAACAACCGGTGGCCGGCGCGGGCGGCCGTCTCCACGACCTGCGAAACGGCCCAGACTTCGCCATCGGTGATCAGCAGCAGATCTTTCACGCCGGGTGTGGTGGCAGGAATCGCCATCGCCGATTGCAGGGCACCCTGCAACTCGGTGCCGCCGAGATCGGCATCCATGTGCCGGACCGCGTGCCGAAACCATGCCACGGTGGCCGGCGAGGCCAGTGCCATCACGCCCTCCGTCGGGTCGGCTGGCCTGGCCCGGACACGGCTCAGCAATGACCTGGCTGGTTCACCCGGCACGTCCGCCCCCGGCGCAACGAGATGCTCGACGGTCGAGCCGAAACGCGTCAGGCTGATGGCGTCCGTCGGCGTCAGGCGCTTGAGCACCGCGAGCAGGGCGTGCCGCGCCTGGGCAATGCTGTCGCCACCCATCGAGCCGGAACAGTCCACGACCAGTTTCAGGCACAGGGACCGCAGGGTCTCCTCGCGCAGTTGCGGATCGAGGCTCACGAGGCTGACGTAACCGTCGCCATCGTGGGTCGTGACGCTGGCCGAGGCGGTGACGGCGCCCGCCAGTTGCAGGACGAAGTCGCGATCGAGCACCGCGCCGTGCCCGAGGACGATGCGCTTGCCGCCGTCGATGGCGCTTACCGAGATCGGGTGGGTGGGCGAACTCAGCGCCGCACCCGCCTGATCCCCCAGAACATCAATGGTGAGCGAGAACGGGTAACTGGTGAGCAGATCCACCCCGGGGATCTGGTGGGGTTGCACGCCGTGGACTGCGGCATCCCCGTAGCGAGGGGCGATCACGGTGGGCACGCACAGGCGGACATGGTCGTCGTGCCGGTCCAGCAGTTCGGCATATCGGTAGCGGATCACCGCGCGCTCGCCGGCCAGCAGGTTGCCCAGGTTCAGGGTGTACAGCCCATCGCCGGCCTGCTCCAGCAAGGCGGCTGTGTTGCCCTCATCGATGGCTTCTTCGTAGCGCGTGCTGGCGATCTGGCTGCGCACGGCAACGCCGGACAGCTTCCGCTCGCCGATTTCGAGGTCCAGGCCCAGCAGCACGGCGCGATGGGGAACCGGAAAGGTGTAGACGGCCTCGATGTTCGTCCTGCCGGCGTTCTCGTAGGTCTGCTCGACCGTCAGCTCGAATAGCAGGCCTGTCAGCCGGCCGTTGGCCGACACGCCTCGAAGCGGTATAGCCGTGTCGTCTGTCGTTTTTAGTATTGCCGCCGCTACTGCATTCATTCGCCTTGCTCCTTGATGATGTCCCCGTATGCCGCCAGCACGCTCTTGAACAGCTTTCGCACCTCCTCGGGTTTCAGCCCGGCCCGCCCGGGCTCGATGACCAGTTCCACGCCATTCGCCACGATCAGGTGGCTCATGACCTCCACGGAGCCCGGTTTGCGGGGCACGGGCGGCGGCACCGCCGGATCCGCGCCCTCCAGCAGCTGGCGGATCCGTTCCAGCGAGAGCCCTGCATCCGTCCACTTGCGGATCGTCAGCAGCTGCTCGAGATGCCGGTCCGTGTAGTAGGCCGCCCGGGTCTCGCCAATGGGTCGGTCGACCAGGCCGAGCTGGATGTAGTACCGCACCGTTCGACGCGGGAGTTCGGCGAGGACGCAGAGCTGGTCGAGGGAGAGGTTCGGGGCGGTATTTTGCGTATTCATGGGCTCATTATGCCGCGGGAACTGTTCGAATCAACTGACGCAATAGTGTTTTTTTGAGGAGATTGCCCGGGCAACCACGGAGAGAATCTGGCAAAGGATCGATAAATCAGATGGATAGCCGCCCGTATGACACCCGGCGGCCGGCCCCTGGTGGCCCCTTGGCGGCCCTGCCGCGGTCGGTGCTGCCCGCCGAAGAGCTAGGCCCGGAGTCTTGACTTGTTAATCACAAGTGGGGTAAAAAGACCCACATGGAATTGACAAAGCTCATATGGGCTTTATTACCCCATCGTGAAAGGACCGGGTGCCTTTGATGGATAGCCCCGATTCGCCCAACTCCGGCGGCGGCCTCGACCACGGGGCCGTCGTGCAGACCTGCCGGGCGCTGCTGCGGCCGATCGCCAGCCTCTTGCTGAAGTGCGGGATGACGTGGCGGGAATTTGCGGACGTGTCGAAGAGCGTGTTCATTGCCGCGGCGAGCGAGGACTTTGGCCTTCACGGCCGGCCGACCAACGTGTCCCGGGTGTCGATCCTGACCGGCGTCAGCCGCAAGGAAGTCGGCCGGGTCCGGGCGCTGCTCGAAAAGGAGTCGGACCCGCTGCCGAACAAGACCACGGACGCCACGCGCGTGCTGTCCGGCTGGCACCAGGATCCGGAATTCCTGGGGCCGGATGGCAGCCCGCGCCTGCTGCCGATGGATGGCACGGGCGCCAGCTTCACGAGGCTCTGGCAGCGCTACGGCGGTGACGTACCCGTGACCAGCATGCGCAAGGAGCTCGAACGGGCCGGCGCGATCACGGTCCTGCCGGACGGCACGTTGCGTGCCGAACGCCGTTATTTCATGCCGCGCCACTTCGATCCGCAGTGGATCCTGAACGCGGGCGGCATGCTGCGCGACCTTGGCTCGAGCATCACCCACAACCTGGACGTCGGCGCGGGGGCCGGCGGCGGCGATCCACCCGCCCGGCGCTTCATCGGCCGTGCCACGAACGAGTCCGTGGATGCGGCAGCCATGCCGGAATTCGCGGCCTTCGTCGAGCAGCACGGCCAGGAATTCCTGGAGCGGATGGACCAGTGGCTAACCGGGCACGAAGCCCGGTCGGCGCCCGGAACCACGGGCCGGCGGATGCGGCTGGGCCTGGGCGTTTTTCTCATTGCAGACGAGTGACAAAGGGGTTTGACATGCAAACAGTGAAGCAGGGATTGGCAGCGGCGGGCCTTGCCGGCGCGGTGCTGGGCCTGGTCGTGGCCTGTGGCGGCGGTGGCGGGGCGGGCATTGCCGGCATCGATCGCCTCGGCGTCACCTCCGGCACGATCAGTGGCTTTGGCAGCATCATCGTCGGTGGTGTCGAATACGACACCGACCAGGCCACCTTCGACGTCAACGACGGCCCGGGTACCCAGGCGGACCTGAAGGTCGGCCAGCAGGTCACGATCCGTTGGGAGAGCCTCGACAACGGCACCACGCGCAAGGCGCAGGCCGTGAGCCATGACACCCTGCTGGAAGGCCCGGTGGCCAGCATCGATACCGCGGCCGGGACACTGCTGGTGCTCGGACAGGTGGTCATCGTCGACGGAGCCACGTCCTTCGATACGGCGATCGTGCCGCGCGACCTTGCCGGCCTTGGCATCGGCAACGTGGTCGAGGTCAGTGGCCTGCTGGATGGCGCCGGATCCATCCGGGCAACGCGCATCGACCTGAGCGATGACACCAACGACTTCGAGGTGCACGGTCTCATCGAGAGCCTGGACACCGTCAGTCGGACTTTCATCATCAACGGCCTGACCGTGGACTATGCCGGTGCCATCAACCCGCCGGTGCTGGCCAATGGGCAGCTCGTGGAAGTGGAGGGCAACGCCTACGCCGGCGGCACCCTCACCGCCACCAAGGTGGAGATCGAGGATGACCACCTGGCCGGCGCCGACGATGGGGATGATGGCGAGATCGAGGGTTACATCACGGCCTTCGTGTCGGCCACGGAGTTCTCGGTGGCCGGCATTGCCGTGACCACGAACGGCCAGACGGTGTACGAGGACGGCGTGGCCGCCGACCTGGCGTTGAACGCCCGGGTCGAAGTCGAGGGCAAAGTGAACTCGGCCGGCGTGCTCGTGGCCCGCAAGGTCGACTTCGAGTCCGACGATGACGCCGCCACCGCGGAAGTCGAGGGCGACGTGACCGCCGTGGACACCGCCGCCGGCACGTTGGCCATTGCCGGCGTCACCATCACCGTGACCGCGCAGACGCGCTTCGAGGATCACACCGGTGTTGCCGGCCAATCCTTCGCGCTGGCGGATGTTGCCGTGGGCAACTACCTGGAAGTCCATGGCGTACCGGGCACGGGTGCGGCCCTGGCAGCGGTGGTCCTGGAGCGGGACACGGCCGATGACGAAGGATCCTTGCTCGGCCCGGCCAGTGCGATCGATGCCGTGGCGAAGACCCTGTCGGTCCTCGGCGTGCCGGTGATCACCGACGCCGGCACCCAGTACCGGGACAAATCCGACAATGTGATCAATGCCGCGGCCTTCTTTGGCGCCATCAGCACCGGGTCCCGGGTGGAGGTGGAATTCACCCAGGGTGGCGGCACGATCGTCGCCGACGAGCTGCAACTGGAAGACGACGACTGATCGCCGGACTGATTGGTTGTGCGCCTTGACGGGGCGGTGCGGAGGCACCGCCTCCTTTTTTTTGGTTCATCGCAGTTTAGCGGGGTAATGGCCTATCGTTGAGTCTCCT
>CAZMVP010000176.1:0-3128 GCA_964569355.1 uncultured Chromatiaceae bacterium
TGATGCTGGCCGCCGGCGACACCTACCGGGCCGCGGCCATCGAACAGCTGCAGGTGTGGGGCGAGCGCAATGGCGTGCCGGTCATCGCGCAGCAGACCGGCGCCGATCCGGCCGCGGTCATCCACGACGCGATCGAAGCAGCCCGCGCCCGGGAGTGCGACGTACTGCTGGCGGACACCGCGGGCAGGCTGCAGAACAAGGCGCACCTGATGCAGGAGCTGCAGAAGGTCGTGCGCGTGGCCCGCCGGCTGGATCCCGCCGCGCCACATGAAACGATGATCGTGCTCGATGCGAGCCTCGGCCAGAACGCCGTGGCCCAGGCCCGGCAATTCCATGCTGCCATCGGCCTGACCGGGATCACGATGACCAAGCTCGATGCCGGCGGCAAGGGCGGCGTGCTGCTGACCCTGGCGAGCGAGCTGCCGGTACCGGTGCGCTTCATCGGCATCGGCGAGCAGGCCGAGGACATGGACGTCTTCGATGCGCACGAGTTTGCGGCCGCACTGGTCGGCGGCGATCCCGGAAACGGCAAGCCCGGCGATGGCAACCAGGGGAGCCGTGCCCGGGCCGGCCGCGGCGCATGATCCACTTCGAGCGGGTCAGCAAGCGCTATGACGGCGCCCGCGAGGCACTAAAGGGCGTCACGCTGGATGTCGCCGATGGGGAACTCGCGTTCCTGACCGGCCGCTCCGGTGCGGGAAAAAGCACGGTGCTGAAGCTCATCGGGCTCATCGAGCACGCCACCCGCGGCACGGTCACGGTGGACGGCCACAACCTCGCCAGGCTGAAGAGCCGCGCGATCCCGGCCCATCGCCAGCAGATCGGCATGGTCTTCCAGGACAACAAGCTGCTGGCGGATCGCAGCGCCTACGAGAATGTCGCGTTGCCGCTGATCATCACCGGCGTCGGCGCCCGCGACATCGGCCGGCGGGTGCGGGCCGCGCTCGACCAGGTCGGCCTGCTGGACCGCGAGCGTCTGCCGCCCCGGTCGCTGTCGGCCGGCGAGCAGCAGCGGGTGGGCATTGCGCGCGCGATCGTCAACCGGCCGAAGGTGGTGATCGCCGACGAACCGACCGGCAACCTCGACCCGGACCTGGCGCTCGAGGTCATGCTGCTGTTCAAGCGGCTGAACGCCGCCGGCACCACGATGCTGATCGCCACGCACGACCTGCACCTCGTGGAGCACCTCGGTGGTCGGCGGATCCACCTCGTCGACGGGCAGGCAGGCGGTACCACCGGGGAGGCAACCCCGTGAAACCAGCCCAATGGCTGACCCGCCATGCCCAGGGGGCGATCGGCTCGCTCGGCGCGTTGTCACGCAACCCGGTAGCCACGGCCCTGACGGTGCTGGTCATCGGCATCGCGCTCTCGCTGCCGGCGCTGCTGGGCATCCTAGTCGACTCCGGCCGCTCGCTGGCCGGCAACTGGGCGGAAGTCCGGGACTTCTCCGTGTATCTCGCGCCGGGTGCGCCGCTCGAACGGGCCGAGGCACTGGCAGCCGAACTGCGGCAGAAGGACGGCGTCGAGGCCGTGCGGGTGATATCCGCCGAGGCGGCGGTGGCCGAACTGGGCCGGGACCCGGGATTCGCGGGAGCCCTGGCAGCGTTGCCCACCAATCCGCTGCCCAACACGCTGGTGGTCCGGCCCGCCGCGAACCTCGATCGACAGGCCCTCGAGGCATTGAGCGCCAGCGTCCGCAAGGCGCCGGACGTCGATCTCGTGAAGCTGGATTTCCAGTGGGTGGAGCGGCTGAATGCCGCGCTCGACCTCGTGCGCCGGCTCGGGCTCATCGTCGGTGGCCTGCTGGTGGCCACGGTGGTCATCGTGATCGGCAACACCATCCGGCTCGACATCCAGAACCGGTCGGCGGAGATCGAAGTGGCGAAGCTGCTCGGTGCCACGGATGCCTTCGTCCGCCGGCCGTTCCTCTACCTCGGCTTCTGGTACGGCGCCTTCGGCGGGACCGTGGCGGTGATCATCCTGCTGGTCACGCTGTGGGTCCTGGGCGGACCGGTGGCCCATCTGGCCGGCCTCTATGGCAGCAGTTTC
The DNA here is from genome assembly GCA_964569355.1 of uncultured Chromatiaceae bacterium. Taxonomy (GTDB): domain Bacteria; phylum Pseudomonadota; class Gammaproteobacteria; order Steroidobacterales; genus SHZI01. The sequence continues at coordinate 2,050 of CAZMVP010000176.1, forward strand.
GAGCTCGGCAGCGTCCGGCTGGCGAGCCTGCTGGTCGTGTTCGGCGGTGGCGTACTGGCAGGCCTTGGCGGTGCGTGGCTGGCCGTTTCCCGCCATCTGGCCGCAATCCAGCCCCGCATCAGCTGAGCAGGCGATCCGGGGGCGGGCACGGAACCTGGGCCCGGTTTAGCACTCAAAGTGCCCGAGTGCTAACATGGCCTCAGGAGGAACGTGATGACTGCTGCACTTGCGTTGCGACCCGATTCCCCGACGGATGCCCGGACGCTGGCCGTCGCTGGCCCGTTGCTGGCCGGTCCGCTGTTGGCCGGACCCGTGGGCAGTCTCGATGCCTACATCAATGCCGTGGGCCAGGTACCTGTGCTGAGCCAGGACGACGAGGTCCGGCTGGCGCGCCGCCTGCGAGACGAGAATGACCTCGAAGCCGCTCGCGAGCTCGTGGTGTCCCAATTGCGCTTCGTGGTCCACATCGCCCGCGGCTACCTGGGCTATGGCCTGCCTCTTGGCGACCTGATCCAGGAAGGCAACGTGGGCCTCATGAAGGCCGTCAAGCGCTTCGACCCGGAAGTGGGCGTGCGACTGGTGTCCTTCGCGGTGCACTGGATTCGCGCCGAGATCCATGAGTACGTGTTGCGCAACTGGCGGCTGGTGAAGGTGGCCACGACCAAGGCCCAGCGGAAGCTCTTCTTCAACCTGCGCCGCGCGAAGAGCCACTTGGGCTGGCTCTCGGGCGCCGAGCGGGAACTGATCGCCAGGGACCTCGGGGTCACCACCCGGGATGTGAGCGAGATGGAAGAGCGTCTGGCCGGCCAGGACGTGAGCTTCGATCCGGCGCCGGAGACCGATGACGAGCCCGGCTATTCGCCCGCGCTGTACCTGGCCGCTGCCGGAAGCGATCCGGCGGATGCGCTGGAGGCCGACGATTGGCGCGAACAGGGCAGCGACCGGCTGCACGACGCGCTGGACGGGCTCGATCCGCGCAGTCGGGAAATCCTCGAGGCGCGCTGGCTCAGCGACAAGAAGACGACGTTGAAGGTGCTGGCGGAGCGCCACGGCGTTTCCGCCGAGCGCATCCGCCAGAT
>CAZMVP010000176.1:3228-4463 GCA_964569355.1 uncultured Chromatiaceae bacterium
CCCGTAGCCGACCGTGATCAGCCGCTGCTGGTTGATGCCCTGCGCCGCGAGGTAGCCGCTCACGCTGCCCGCCCGCCGCTGTGACAGCTGCATGTTGTAGTCTGCCTTGCCCGTGCTGTCGGCATGGCCGGCCACTTCGACGACCGTCTTGTCGAATTCCTTCAGCACCAGCGCGACCGAGTTCAGCACGTTGTAGAAGCTGGCGTTGATGTCCGCGCTGTCGGTCTGGAAGGTGATGTTCCCGGGCATGTTCAGGATGATGTTGTCGCCGTTGCGCGTGACGCTGACGCCGCTGTCCTGCAACTGCGCGCGGAGCTTCGCCTCCTGGCGGTCCATGTAGTTGCCGACCGCGCCGCCGGCAAGTCCCCCGGCCACGCCCAGCTGGATGGCACGCCGCTTGCGCTCGCTGGAGCTGTCGCCGACGATCAGGCCGACGATGGCGCCAGTGGCGGCGCCGATTCCGGCGCCCTTGGTGGTCTTGCTGACTTCCTTGTCACCGGTGTAGGGGTCGTAGGTCATGCATCCAGCCACCAGCGTGCCGGTAAGGACCACGAGTGCGGTGGATCGCAAGAACTTGCTGCTGAACATTGGTACTCCTTCGTTGAACTTTCGGGACGATGGTCGTTTTACGGCAGGCCGGATTGTCGCAAGACTTGCCGCCCCGTGCTGAACGAGGTATGAATTCCTGCGTGGGCACTACGGCAACCGTGCTGCTGGCGGAATATTCGGGTGATCACCGGCACCCGTTCAACCGCTTGATGCACAGTATTTGCGTGCCGGTGATCGCCATTGCCGTCATCGGCCTGCTGGCGGCGATCCCGGTGCCCGCCGTGCCGCCAGCGTATCGGCCCTGGCTCAACTTTGGAACCGCCGCCCTGGCTTTCCTGGTCGTCTACTACCTCGTACTCGCACCGCGGCTTGGCATCGGCATGTTCATCGCCGCACTGCTCGTCGCGCCGCTGATCGCCCAGGCGGCAACGCTGGCGGCACCGCTCTGGCTTGTCTCCACGGTGGCTTTCGTCGTCGGCTGGATCGGGCAGTTTGCCGGGCACTACGTGGAAGGCCGCCGGCCGTCGTTCTTCCGCGACCTGCGCTTCCTGCTGATCGGCCCGCTGTGGGTGCTCGAAAAGCTCTACCACGCGCTCCATATCCGCGCCTGACTTGACCAACGACCCCTATGGCCACCGCGCAATCCGCGCGATTGCGTTGCCGATGATGCTGTCGTCGGTGTCGGT
>CAZMVP010000177.1:0-3159 GCA_964569355.1 uncultured Chromatiaceae bacterium
CCGGCCGCAGCTCCCGGCGTGAAGCGGCCGCGGATCGCCTGGCCTTCCGTCTCGAGCGCCACCAGGGCCACCTGCACGTCATCCGCCGGCAACGCCAGGGGCGCTGCCAGCATCGCGGCCGTGACCGGCCCCAGCGTTTCGAGCCGGCTCCGCACGAGCTCACGCAGGGAGTAGTCGCGATCCAGCGCATCGCTGCGCCGGCCGCCATGCGCCGGCTCGATGGGCGGCGCGATCGACATGGCCGGCCACAGCTGTTTGAGCTGGGCGAGCCGCTCGGCACTGATCCACAGCAGGGGGCCGCCGGGCACGCTGGCCACCGTCGCCCGACGCTCCGCCATGAGTGACGCCAGCAACCCGCGCCAGGTGTCGCGGTCGGCTGGCCGGATCTCCGTTTCGACGATGAACCCCGCGAGCATGAGTGCGTCATGCAGCTCGTCCGGCATCCGTGCATCCGGCCATGCTTCCGCGCAAACCTGCCGGATCGCCCCGGGATCCAGCCGGCCGATCGTCGCGGCCTCCTCCGGGTCGAGCAGGTGCCGCGAGCGGATCGCGAGCGTGCGACGTTCCTCGGCCGGCGCATCATCGAGGAAGGCATAGGGCCTTGCGTTGACGATCTCCTGGGCGAGCGGCGACGGGGTCGCCAGTTCCCGCACGAGGATCTCGACCTGCCCGGTCGCGATGTCGCCGAGCAGGCCCTCGAGTCCCGTGATGTCCATTAATTCATTCAGGCAGTCATCGAGCGCCTGGTGGACCAGCGGATGGTCCGGCACCACGCGATCGCCGGCCAGGTTTTCCGCGCAGGCGACCTGGTCCGGAAAGACCAGCGCGAGCAAATCATCCGAGTCGCTGCGCTGGAACTGCGGCGGCACCTTGCCGCCATTCCTGAAGCGGCGGATCGCGAGCGCGGTGGTGGCCACCCAGCGCCAGCGGGTCGGGAACATCGGTGCCTGCAGCGTGGCCTGGATGAGCACGTCACGCACCGTGTCGGGACGCAGGTAGCGGCTGATGTCTTCCAGCGGGAAACTGTGCGTGGGTCCCAGCGACAGCACGATGCAGTCCTCGAGCGCGGCAGCCTGCAGCTCGAAGTTGAACTGGCGGCAAAAGCGCTTGCGCAGGGCCAGCCCCCAGGCCCGGTTCAACCGGGAACCGAGCGGCGAATGGATGATGAGGTGGGTGTCCCCGACTTCATCGAAGAACCGCTCGAAGACCAGCGTCCGACGCGTCGGCAGCACGCCAAGCGCGGCCCGGGCCGCCGCGAGGTAGGCCACGAGCTGTTCCGCCGCGGCAGGTGACAGGGACAGTTCATCCTCGAGCCAGCGCCGCGCATCGGCCTCGCCATCGGCGAGCAACAGGTTCATCTGCTCGCGCAGCCGGCACACCGCCGCCGAGAGTTCATCCGTGCGGCCGGGCGCCTCGCCGAACCAGAACGGGATGTTCGGCGGCTGGCCGTGGGCATCCTCGACATGCACCCGGCCGGACTCGACCTTGCGGATCCGGTACGAGGCATTGCCGAGCTGGAAGATGTCGCCCGGCAGGCTCTCGAACGCGAAGTCCTCGTTCACGGTACCGATCGGCAGGTTGTCCGGTGCGAGCACGACGTCGTAGTCGAACTGGTCGGGGATCGTGCCGCCATTGGTGATGGCGGTCAGCCGCGCGCCAGGCCGGGCGCGCAGGCGCTGGTTGACCGCGTCGAGATGCAGGTGGGCGGCCCGGCGCCCGCGCGCGGTGTCGTAGCCATCGGCCAGCGTGTGGACCACTGCGTCGAAATCCGCCCGCGTGAGCGCCCGATAGGGCCATGCCCGGCACACCAGCGCATGCAGGTCCCCGACCTGCCACTCGGCCATCGCCACTTCGGCGACCAGTTGCTGGGCCAGCGCATCGAGCGATGGGCCGATGAACCGGATCGCGTCGAGCTCGTCGCGGCGCACGGCATCGAGCAGCGCCGTGCACTCGACGAGGTCATCGCGCGAGATCGGGAACAGCCGGCCCTTCGGCACGCGGTCCACGCCATGCCCGGAACGGCCAACCCGCTGCAGGAAGGTCGCGATGCTCCGGGGCGAGGCAATCTGGCAGACGAGATCGACATCGCCGATGTCGATGCCGAGTTCGAGCGAAGCGGTGGCCACCAGCGCCTTGAGCTTGCCTGACTTCAGGCGCTCCTCCGCCTCCAGCCGATGGGCCCGCGCCAGGCTGCCGTGGTGGGCGGTCACCGCCTCCTCGCCAAGGCGGTCGGCCAGGTGCCGGGCCGCACGCTCGGCGAGGCGCCTTGTGTTGACGAAGATCAGCGTGGTGCGATGTTCCTGCACGAGCTCCGCCAGCCGGTCGTAGGTCTCGGCCCAGACCTCGGTGGACATTACGGGTGACAGGGCCGACTTCGGCAGCTCGAGTGCCAGGTCCCGCTGCCGGCTGAACCCCGCATCGACGATCTCGCAGGACGCCGTGCCGGGCGGCCGGTTGCCGACCAGGAATTCGGCCATGCGTGCCATCGGCTTCTGCGTGGCCGAAATGCCGATGCGCTGCGGCTCCGCGCTGCACAACGCCGACAGGCGTTCCAGCGACAGCATCAGGTGGGCCCCGCGCTTGGAGTCGGCCACTGCATGCAGTTCATCGACGATCACGGTGCGCACCGTCGACAACATGCTGCGCCCGGACGCCGAGGTCAGCAGGATGAACAGCGACTCCGGCGTGGTGACGAGGATGTGCGGCGGCGTGCGCCGCATCCGGGCACGATCCGCTGCCGGCGTGTCGCCGGTGCGCACCGCCGTGCGGATCTCGACATCCTCGAAAACCGACAACCGGGCCCGGATGCCTGCCAGCGGCTCCTCGAGGTTTTTCCGGATGTCGTTCGACAGTGCCTTCAGCGGCGAGACATACAGGACGCGGACCTCATCCGGCAGGTACCCGCCGGCCGTGCCTTCCCGCACCAGTGCGTCGATGGCCGCGAGGAACGCGGCCAGGGTCTTGCCGGAACCGGTGGGGGCGGCAAGCAGGGTGTGCCGGCCGTCGCGGATGGCCGGCCAGGCCCTGGCCTGCACTTCTGTAACAGATTGAAAGGTATCGAGAAACCAGCCTTCTACGGCAGGATGGAACGCAGTCTGCGGCATGCCATGGACTATAGCGCCGGAAGTCCCTTCCGGGCAGTCGCCGACCAGACCGCAG
>CAZMVP010000177.1:3259-4450 GCA_964569355.1 uncultured Chromatiaceae bacterium
CCCATCAGCTCCGCGCTGCCGAGCGCATTGGCCCGCACGTTGAAGCCGACCATGGCAGCCGGCGCATCAGCCGGCAGCTCCAGCGCCGGCACCTTCAGCGCATAGAGGCGGAAGTGGTAGTGGTGCACCGCCCCGGGTGGCGGGCAGGGCCCGCCGTATCCCGCAAAGCCGTAGTCGGTGCGGCCCTGCACCGCACCGGCGGGCAGCAGCCCGGAACCGGGTGTGCCGGCGCCGGCGGGCAGCGAGTGCACGTTCGCGGGAATGTTCCAGACTACCCAGTGCCACCAGCCGCTGCCGGTCGGCGCATCGGGATCATGGACCATCAGGGCATAGCCCTGCGTGCCCGCCGGGGGATTGCTCCACTCCAGGGCCGGCGACACGTTGCCGCCGGTGCAGCCCATGCCGTTGAAGACCTGGGCCGCCGCGATCCTGCCACCCTCGGCGAGGTCCGGACTGGTCAGGCGGAATTTGCCGCTGTCAGCGTGTGCCATGGCGGCCACCAGCAACAGCGGGAGCAGGAATTTGCACATGACGCATGCTTTTCATCTCAGGTTGCCTGGCCGGAGGAAGACACCACCTTCACGTCCGGGATGTGGAACAGCGACTTCCAGTCCCGGGCGATCAGCAGGTCCATCAGTTCGGAGGCCTTGCCGGCCTTCTTGCGCTCCATCTCCGCATCGAGCGTGATCAGCGCATGGTCCACGCCTGGCCCGAACAGGTAGCGCAGGTACTCGGTGGGCACGCGCGGTTCCTCGCTGAAGCGGCCCTCGGCATCGAAGGGCTGCGAGAGGATCGGCGGCACGTAGTACACGTTGGGCTCGGTGCCGAACTCCGGGTGCAGCGGCAACGCGACCTTCCACTGGTAGACGAGCTTCGCGATCGGGCCGTCGAGGTCCTCGAGGAAACCGACGAAGCGCAGCCGGCCCGGGCACTGGCGGGCGCAGGCGGGCGCGATGCCCTGCTCGATCCGCGGGAAACAGAAGATGCACTTCTGGGATTTCCGCTTGACGTGGTTGAAGTACATCTTGTCGTAGGGGCAGGCCCTGTTGCACAGGCGGAAGCCCTGGCACTTGTCCTGGTCCACGAGCACGATGCCGTCCTGCTCGCGCTTGTAGATCGCGCGCACCGGGCAGGCCTCGAGGCAGGCCGGCTTCGTGCAGTGGTTGCACAGCCGCGGCAGGTAGAAGTGGT
>CAZMVP010000178.1:0-4405 GCA_964569355.1 uncultured Chromatiaceae bacterium
CGGGCTAGACGCCGGCGGTGGCCGGTGCCTGGTAGGAAATCGGCGAATGCCGCTGGTCTTCGAAGGTCACCATCTCGTAGGCACTGGCATCGGCGAGCAGCGCGCGGAGCAGCTGGTTGTTGAGGCCGTGGCCCGACTTCCGTGCGCTCAGTTCACCAACGAGGCTGTGGCCCAGCAGGTAGACGTCGCCGATGGCATCGAGGATCTTGTGCTTGACGAACTCGTCCTCGAAGCGCAGGCCGTCTTCGTTCAGCACGCGGAAATCGTCCAGCACGACGGCATTGTCCATGCTGCCGCCAAGCGTGAGCTGGCGGGCCCGCAGCATCTCGATGTCACGGGCAAAACCGAAGGTCCGGGCCCGGGAGATCTCCTTCAGGAAGGCCGTGGTGGAAAAGTCCACGGTGGCCGCCTGCGTGTGGCGACGGAAAACCGGATGGTCGAAGTCGATCTCGAAATTTACCTTGAAACCCGCATAGGGCTTCAACTCGGCAAACTTGTCGCCATCCTCCACCCGCACCGTTTTCCGGATGCGCATGAATTTCTTGGCCGAATTCTGCTCGGCAACGCCGGCCGACTGCAGCAGGAAGACGAATGGCGCCGCGCTGCCATCCATGATCGGGACTTCGGCCGCGCTGAGGTCGACATAGGCGTTGTCGATGCCGAGCCCGGAGAACGCCGCCATCAGGTGCTCGATCGTGGCAACCTTGACATCGCCCTTGACGAGCGTGGTGCCGAGCATGGTCTCGCCGACCAGGCGGGCATCAGCATGCACATCGACCGGCGGATCCAGGTCGACGCGGCGAAAAACGATGCCGGTGTTCTCGGCGGCGGGACGCAACGTCATGAAGACCTTGCGGCCGGTATGCAATCCGACGCCGGAAGCGCGGATGGCAGTCTTCAATGTCCGTTGTTTCAACATGGATCCTGCAGTCCCTGGATTCGCGCCGGATGATCGGTCGGAACGAGCGCGTATCGGCCTCGCCACAACTTCATGCCGGTCGGGAAGTCGCCTCAAGGCAGCCCAAGCCGGGGGCTACCCAACACCGATTATTTTTCCAAACCCCTGAATGGGAAATGAAAATGTGGCCAGCAATTCCGTGCTGCGCCACATCAGCCCAACGTCCCAAGGCCGCACGGTAGCACAGGCTGGGAAAATCCTGCAACGACGCCGGTCGCCGGACGGACCCCATGCGGACCGGCATGCCCGGCCGGCCCTCCGGGCCGTCCCGACTGCCAGGCAGCAGGGTCGGCCCGGGTTTCCGGGTCCACCGGCCCGGTGGGCCGGCCGGCCTCAGTCGGCCTGCCGGCGCAGGAAGGCCGGGACATCCAGCAGGTCGAACGAGCCCTCGCTTTCGGTCAACTGGTCACCGACGGCCCGCTGGCGCATGAAGGTCGGCTGGTCATAGGCACCGTAACTGCCCGCCTCGGCGGCCTGGGCCGCCTGGGCCGCGGCAGGCGGCAGGGCGCCGCGGCGAGGCGGCAGGCGTTCGGCGGCGGGCATGACTGGTGCCTGGCTGACCGCCGACGCAACCACCCGCATCTGGGGCGATTGCTGCCGGGCAGCCGGCTGGCCAAGACCCGTGGCCACCACGGTAACGCGGATCGAATCGCCCATTTCGGGATCGATGACCGTGCCGATGACCACGGTCGCATCATCCGATGCGCACTGCTTGACGGTCTCGCCAACCTGGCGGAACTCGCCGATGCCGAGGTCTTCGCCGGCCGTGACATTCACCAAGATGCCCCGCGCACCGGACAGGTTCACGTCCTCGAGGAGCGGGCTCGAGATCGCCAGCTCGGCGGCTTCACGAGCGCGATCCTGGCCCTTGGCCACTCCCGAGCCCATCATGGCCATGCCCATCTCGGACATCACCGTGCGGACGTCGGCAAAGTCCACGTTGATCAGGCCAGGCCGGGTGATCAGCTCGGCGATGCCCTGCACGGCGCCCTGCAGCACTTCATTGGCCGCCTTGAAGGCGTCGAGCAACGTGGTTTCCGGACCGAGCACCGACAAAAGCTTCTCGTTCGGGATCGTGATCAGCGAGTCCACGTACTTGCCGAGCTCGGCGATGCCCTGTTCGGCAATGCCGAACCGCTTCTTGCCCTCCATCGTGAACGGCTTGGTCACGACGGCCACGGTCAGGATGCCGAGCTCGCGCGCGACCTGCGCCACGATCGGCGCCGCGCCCGTGCCGGTGCCGCCACCGAGGCCCGCCGTGATGAACAGCATGTCGGCGCCTTCGATCACTTCGACGATCCGGTCGCGGTCTTCCATCGCGGCCTGGCGGCCCACGTCAGGATTTGCCCCGGCGCCCAGTCCCTTGGTGATGTTGCAGCCGATCTGCAGGGCCGTGCGGACGTTCGAGGTCCGCAGGGCCTGCGAGTCGGTGTTGCAGCAGATGAAGTCCACGCCATCGATCCCGGTGCTCACCATGTGCTTGACGGCGTTGCCGCCGCCACCGCCCACGCCGAGAACCTTGATCACCGCGTTCTGGCTGTTCGCATCCATGAGTTCAAACATTGAAAGTCTCCATTGGCATTCGTTGAATCAGAAATTTCCCTGAAACCAGCTCTTCATCCGACCCCAGATATCCGGCAAAGCCGCACCCAGCGGCGTTCCTTCAGCCACCCGCACCGTCTTGTTTCTCCCGTAAACCAGCAGCCCGACCCCGGTCGAGTGGATCGGGTTTCGCACCACGTCGAGCAGGCCCTTCACGTGCTGGGGCACACCCAGCCGGACCGGCGTGTGGAAAACCTCCTCGGCCAGTTCCACGGCTCCTTCCATCTTGGCGCTGCCCCCGGTCAGCACGACGCCGGCGGCGATCATGTCCTCGAAGCCGCTGCGGCGGAGTTCGTCGCGGACCAGCCCGAAGAGCTCCTCGTAGCGCGGCTCCACGACTTCGGCCAACGTCTGCCGGGCCAGCCGGCGCGGTGGCCGGTCGCCGACACTCGGCACCTCGATGGTCTCGTCCAGGTTGGCAAGCTGCGAGAGCGCGCAGGCGTACTTGATCTTGATCTCCTCGGCGTACTGGGTGGGCGTGCGCATCGAGATCGCGATGTCGTTGGTGACCTGGTCGCCGGCGATCGGGATCACCGCCGTGTGGCGGATCGCACCATTGTGGAATACCGCGATGTCGGTGGTGCCGCCTCCGATGTCGACGAGGCAGATGCCGAGTTCCTTCTCGTCGTCAGTCAGCACGGCGTGGCTGGAGGCGAGCTGCTCCAGCACGATGTCCTCGACCTCGAGGCCGCAGCGCTGGATGCACTTGACGATGTTCTGCGCGGCGCTGGCGGCGCCCGTGACCATGTGGACCCGTGCTTCCAGCCGCACGCCGGACATTCCGATCGGTTCGCGAATACCTTCCTGGCCGTCGATGATGAATTCCTGCGGCAGTACATGCAGCTTCTTCTGGTCGGCAGGGATCGCCACGGCCTGGGCCGCGTCGATGACCCGGTCGACATCGCTCTGGGTCACTTCCCGGTCACGGATCGCGACGATGCCGTGGGAGTTGAGGCTGCGGACATGGCTGCCGGCGATGCCCGCGTAGACCTGCTGGATGTCGCACTGGGCCATCAGCTCGGCTTCCTCGATCGCGCGCTGGATCGAGGCCACCGTGGACTCGATGTTGACGACCACGCCCTTCTTCAGGCCCTTCGACGGGTGCGAACCGAAGCCGATGACCTCGATCTGCCGGTCTTCCTGCAGTTCACCAACGATCGCGACGACCTTCGACGTGCCAATGTCGAGGCCCACGATGATTCCCTGTTCGTCCTTCCTAGACACGGGGCCGCTTCCATCCGATTGAAAACCCGTTCGTGTAACGCATGTCCACGAACCGCACGTCGGCCGCCACGGGGGCGACCACTTCGTCCAGCGCGGCATAGAAGCGCGCCAGGCGTCCATCCACGTTCTGCGAACCCAGCCGCACCGCGATGCCGTTGCTTAAGACCAGGCGCCAGGCACCCCGGTCGTCGAGCTGGAGCGCGGCGATCCGCAGCCCGCGCTCGACCAGTTGTTCCTGGATCGCCACATAGCGCCCGGCCACCTCCGCCTCGGTGCCGTCAGGCCCGCTCAACCGCGGCAATTCCGGCGGGATGTGACTGACGTGCTTCACGAACAGCCGTCCGTGGGCATTCAGCAACCCGTCGGCGCCCCAGCGCGCGGCCGGCACTTCTTCGGTCACCGTGACGGCCAGCGTGTCCGGCCACTGGCGCCTGACCTGGGCCGTGGCCACCCACGGCTGCGCGGCGATCTCCTGCTGGATGGCGTCGAGATCGGCCGCCAGGAAACCCTTGCCGATCGACTGGCGCAGGACGGCACCAAGATGGTCGGCCGACACCCGCTGGAATTCGCCGTTCAGCACCACGCGTTCGATCGGCCGGTTCAGCAGCCACCGGCCGCCGC
>CAZMVP010000179.1:0-4381 GCA_964569355.1 uncultured Chromatiaceae bacterium
GCAGCACGACATGAGTTTCGCGCAGGCGGCCAGCACCTATGCCCTGCTGACCATCGGCGACGGCCTCGTCGCCCAGATCCCGTCGCTGCTGCTCGCCGTCTCGGTGGCGGTCATCGTCACCCGCATGTCCCGGGCCGAGGACATGGGCCAGCAGATGTTCTCGCAGTTGCTGGCCGACAAGCGCGTGCTGCGCGTGGTCGCCATCCTGCTGGGCGTGCTCGGCATCGTGCCCGGCATGCCGAACGTCGCCTTCCTGCTGATGGCCGGGGCCTGCGCCGGCGGCGCGTGGCTCATCGAACGGCGCAACCAGGCCGAGGCCGAAGTCACCGAGAACATGGTGGCGCCGGACGTGGTTGACGACGAAATGAACCGCGACCTGTCCTGGAACGACGTCGGCGAGACCGATGCCATCAGCCTGGACGTCGGTTACCGGCTGATCCCGCTCGTCGACCGCCAGCAGGATGGCGAACTCATGCGGCGGATCAAGGGCGTGCGGAAGCGATTGTCCGACGAGCTCGGCTTCCTCGTCTCCCCGGTGCGGATCCGCGACGACCTCGACCTGCCGGCGAGCGGCTACCGGCTTTCCGTCATGGGTTCGCCCGTGGCCACGGGCGAGGTGCAGCTCGACCGGGAGCTCGCGATCAATCCCGGCCATATCGAGCAGCGCATGAACGGCGTGCCGACGAAGGACCCGGCCTATGGCCTGGAAGCCGTGTGGATCGAGCCCGGCCAGCGCGAGGAGGCGCAGGCGCGCGGCTACACCGTCGTGGACGTGCCCACGGTGATCGCCACCCATCTCTCGAAGATCCTGCACGAGAACGCCCACGAGATCTTCGGCCACCAGGAGGCCCAGGAACTGCTCGACCGCCTGGCCAAGCAGACGCCGAAGCTCGTCGAGGAGCTGGTGCCGAAGACCCTGCCGCTGTCGGTGATCGTCCGCGTGCTGCAGGAACTGCTGCGCGACCAGATCCCGGTGACGAACATGCGGCTGATCTGCCAGGCGCTCGCCGAGCAGGGACGTGCCACGCAGGATCCGGAATTGCTCACCAGTGCCGTCCGCGTGGCCCTGGCCCGGACGATCGTCCAGCGGGCGAGCAGCGGCAACGAGGAGTTGCCGGTCATCACGCTGGATCCCCGGCTGGAACAGATCTTGCAGGATGCCATCAAGGGTGGCGCGGATACCGCCGGGATCGAGCCGACGCTGGCGGAAAAGCTCCAGTCGCAGCTCTCGGAGACAACGCACCGTCAGGAAGTCGCCGGGGAACCGGCAGTCCTGCTGGTGGCGCCAAATCTCCGGCCCTGGCTGGCGAGGTTCCTGCGGTTTGCCGTGCCGACCCTGCGAGTACTGGCCTACAACGAAGTCCCGGACAGCAAGCGCGTGCGCCTGATCGCCGCTGTCGGTACCTGATGCGGGAGCAGACAACATGAAGATCAGACGATTCGCCGGCACCGACATGCGCGACGCGCTGCGCCAGGTCCGCGAGGCGCTCGGCGCCGACGCGGTGATCCTGGAAACCACGCGCCTTGCCACCGGCGTGGAAATTTCTGCGGCGGTCGATGCGGATGGCGCCGAGCCAGGCGCTGCGGCCATCGTGTCGCGGACGGCTGGATCACGCCCGACCGGCATCGACGCCTATGCCGTCGACGCCGAGGCCAGCGGCCCGGCAATCCGCATCGGCACGGAAACCACGGCCAGTACCGGCTGGTACCAGCCACCGCGCAAGCCGAATGCAGCCACCGCGAGCGAGCTCGACGAGATGCGCGAGGAGATGCGCTCGATCCGCTCGCTGCTCGAGGCGCAACTCGGACGGCTGCTCTGGGACGAACAGGCCCGGCAGTCCCCGGCCACCGCCACGCTGCTGCGCCACTACCTGAAACTCGGCATGGATGCCGACATCGCGCGGCAACTCTCGGACCGCGCCCTCACCGACCACGCAACCGGCGGCTGGATGGCGGGCCTGTGCACGCTGGTCGACCAGATGCCGGTGGCCGACTGCGACCTCGTCAGCGACGGCGGCATCTACGCCGTGGTGGGGCCGACCGGCGTCGGCAAGACCACGACCATCGCCAAGCTCGCGGCCCGCGCCGCCGTGCAGTTCGGCCCCGATTCGGTTGGCCTCGTGACCACCGACACCTTCCGCGTCGCGGCGCGCGAACAGCTGGAGACCTTCGGCCAGATCATGGGCGTGAACGTGCTCTCCGCTGGCGACGCCCAGAGCCTGACCGAAGCCCTGGCCAGCCTCGAATCCCGCCGCCTCGTGCTGATCGACACGGCCGGCATGAGCCAGCGCGACCCGCGGCTGCCGGAGCAACTGGCCAGGCTCACCTCGGCCGCGGCGCCGGCGGACGCCGGCCGCATTGCCACGCTGCTCGCGCTGCCGGCCACCACCGAATCGCGCGGCATCCAGGAAATCGTGGAGGCGTTCCGGACAGCCTCCCCGATGGCGTGCATCCTGACCAAGACCGACGAGGCCACGTCGCTTGGGGGAGCCCTGTCGGTCCTGATCCGCACGCAGCTGCCGCTGGCTTATGTCGCCAACGGCCAGCGCGTGCCGGAAGACCTGCACCTGATGCGCAACCGCCAGTCCTGGTTGGCCAAGATGGCGGTCGAGCTCATGCGTCGCGACGACCGGGCAATCGATGCGGACACCCTGGCCCGGAATTTCTCGGAGGTTGCCAGCCATGCTTACGCCTGAAGGCCAGCGCGTGACCGACCAGGCCGAAGGCCTGCGCAGGCTGCGACAGCCCGGACCGGGGCCCGGACCGGCACCAGGTCCCGTCAAGGTCATCACCGTGACCGGCGGCAAGGGCGGCGTCGGCAAGACGAACATCTGCGCCAACCTCGCGATCGCGATGTCCCGGCTCGGGCGGCGCGTGATGCTGCTCGATGCCGACCTTGGCCTTGCCAACGTCGATGTCCTGCTGGGCCTGCACCCGGAGGCGACGCTGGCCAACGTCATCAGCGGTGAACGGCCGCTGGGGGACATCATCCTCGACGGGCCGGCCGGCGTGCGCGTGATTCCCGGCGCGTCGGGCCTGTCGACCATGGCCAACCTGACGCCGGCCGAGCACGCCGGCCTGATCCATGCCTTCAGCGATCTCCGCGACGACCTCGACGTGCTGCTGGTGGACACCGCGGCCGGCATCTCGCAGGGCGTGCTGCGCTTCTGCGAGGCGGCCCATGAAGTGCTGGTCGTGGTCTGCGACGAACCCACGTCGATAACCGATGCCTATGCGCTGATCAAGGTCCTGAGCACCGAGCACCAGGTCTCGCGCTTCCGGATCATCACCAACATGACGCACCAGGGCGGCGACGGCCGCGGCCTGTTCGAGAAGCTGCTGCGGATCTCCGAGCGTTTCCTGCAGGTCACGCTGGACCATGCCGGCAGCGTGCCGTACGACGACCGCGTCTGGCGTGCCGTGCAGCTGCAGGCTCCGTTCGTGACGGCGTTCCCGTCCAGCCTTGCGGCAGCCGCATTAAAGAAGCTGGCGCTGCGTGCCGACAACTGGCAGGCCCCCCGCGATGCGCGCGGCAACATCGAGTTTTTCGTCGAGCGGCTGCTCCGGACTGGTGGTGGGACTGGTGGTGGCGCCGGCGGTGCGGCCGGCGGTGCCGGGCCATGGCGGGAGCAGGCAACGGCATGACGCCCGCCAACCGCTATGCGGCGGCCGCCGGGCACTCGCCCGACGCGCTCGTGCAGGAGTACGCGCCGCTCGTGAAGCGGATCGCGAACCACCTGCGCGCGCGGCTGCCGGATGGCGTGGACCAGGACGACCTGGTCCAGGTGGGCCTGATCGCGCTGCTCGAGGCAGCGCGGCAGTACTCGCCGGCGAAGGGCGCGAGTTTCGAAACGTACGCGGGGATCCGCGTGCGCGGGGCGATGCTGGATGAAGTGCGGAACACCGACTGGACCCCGCGTTCGGTGTACCGCCGGCAACGGGAACTGACGGCGGCGATGCAGGCAGTGGAAGCCAGGACGGGCAAACCGGCCGAACCCCGGGAGACCGCCGAAGAGCTGGGCATCTCCCTCGAGGAGTATTTCCGGCTGGTGACCGCGGCCGCCGCGCACCGGCTGTTCAGCCTCGACCAGGACAGCGACGACGGCGACCGGCCCGCGCAGCAGATCGAAGACCCCAACACCGACCCGTATGTCGAGCTGACCTCCGCCGAGTTCCGCCAGGCGCTGGTAGACGTCATCGGCCGGCTGCCGGAACGCGAGGGCCTCGTGATGTCGCTGTACTACGAGGAGGAGCTGAACCTGAAGGAAATCGGCGAGGTGCTGGGCGTCACCGAGTCCCGGGTCTGCCAGATCCACGGCCAGGCGCTGGCCCGCGTGCGGGCCGGCATTCACGAGACTCTGAACGGCGTCACGGCAGCCAC
>CAZMVP010000180.1:0-4337 GCA_964569355.1 uncultured Chromatiaceae bacterium
CGCAGCACCGGCTGTGCCGAGTGCGACCACGTCGGCTACCGCGGTCGCCTTGCCATCATGGAGATCGTGCGCTTCGACGCCGACATGAACGAGGCCCTCGCCGACGACTGCTCGGTGGGCCGGTTGCATGCGCTGGCAGTGTCGAAGGGCTTCCGTCCGCTGGCCGACGACGGCATCCGCCGGGTCCTCTCCGGGGACACCAGCCTCGAGGAGATCGCCCGGGTCATCGACCTGACCGAACGTGCCGTCGAGGTAGCCGGATGAGCGCGTTCGCCTATCGCGCCGTGGATGCCAGCGGCCGGCTGCTGCGCGGCGAGCTCGTCGCTGCCTCCGAGTCCGACCTGGATTCCCGCCTGCTGCAGATCGACCTGCAGCTGGTCTCCTGCCGGCAGCTCCGGCGGCACGTGGCGCGCAGTGCCTCCGGTTCCGTCGGTCGTCGCGAGCTGATCAACTTCTGCTTCCACCTGGAACAGGCGCACCGCGCAGGCATGCCGATCATCGAAACGTTGCGCGACCTGCGTGACAGCACCACCGACGAGAACTTCCGGAGCACCCTCGCCTCCATCTCGATGGCCGTCGAGGGCGGCACGGGCCTGGCCGATGCCATGGCCGGGTACCCGGCCACGTTCGACCAGGTGTTCGTGGCGCTGATCCGGGCTGGCGAGAAATCCGGCGAACTCTCCGAGGTTCTGGCCCGCATGACAGCCACCCTGAAGTGGCAGGACGAACTGATTTCCCAGACGCGGAGGATGGCGCTGTACCCGGCCTTCGTCGGGACCGTGGTCGGTGCGGTGGTGTTCTTCCTGATGCTTTACGTCGTGCCGCAGTTGAGCGAGTTCCTGAAAACCATGGGCAGCGAGATGCCGTTGCACACGCGGGCGCTGATCGCCACGTCGGAATTCGTCGTTGCCTGGTGGTACCTGCTGCTGGCCCTGCCGGTTGCCATCGTCCTGGCCTGCCGCTGGCTGGTCCGCCACGACCCCCGCGCGCGCCAGGCCCTGGACGCGTTCAAGCTGAAGGCCTGGGTGATCGGGCCGATCCTCCGGAAGATCATCATGAGCCGCTTCGCCACGTACCTGCAGATCATGTACGTGTCCGGCATCACGCTCGTCGATGCGCTGAAGACATCCAGGGAACTGGCAGGCAATGTCGTCATTGCCGATGCGCTGGACCGGGTGTCCGGTTACGTGGCCGAGGGCAACTCGCTCAGTGCCGGCATCGCCCGGACGCAACTCTTCCCGCCGCTGGTCGTCCGCATGGTCAGGATGGGCGAGGACATCGGCAAGCTGGACGAAGCCCTGCAGAACGTCACCTACTTCTACAACCGGGAAGTGGACGAGGCCGTGGAGCGCCTGCAGACCCTGATGGAACCCGCCATGACCGTCGTCCTCGGGCTCATCCTGGGCTGGGTCATGCTGTCCGTCCTCGGGCCGATCTACGACACCATCAGCGGCCTGGGTGCCATCTGACATGAAGCCGCAGCATGTCATCCATCTCTCCGGCAGCGGCATCGTGCTGTACACCTGGGACCGGCGCCGCTACGTTCCGGTCGCCGGTCATGCGCTGCCGGACGGCGACCCGGCCCCGCTGCTGGCCTACCTCGCGCAGACGCCATCGGCCACGATCGTGATCCTTGCCGACGTGCCCGATGAGGAACATGTCCGTGACCAGATCCCCGCACTCGGGCGTGCGGACCGCAATGCGCTGCTGACGCGCAAACTCGCACGGCACTTCCCGCGGACGGAGTACCGCACGGCGCTGGTCCAGGGCCAGTCCGGTGAAGGCCGGAAACTGCGGCACGTCCTGTTCAGTGCACTGACCCGGCCGGACCATCTCGCGAGGCTGCAGGACCAGCTGGCTGCCGCGCAACTGCCGGTCGCCGGCGTCGTGAGCCCCGCCCTGTTCAGCCGCGTGCTGATCGACCGACTGGGCCCGGCAACCCCGGCCAACACCACGCTGCTGGTGTCCCGCCAGCGGGAGGGTGGCCTGCGGATAAGCTTCTGCCGTGGCCGCGACCTGGCGGGCAGCCGCCTGATACGACCCGGGATGGCCGCGGCACCGGGCGACCTGCCACGAGTGCTGCAACAGCTGGAAGAAAGCGTGCGGTATTTCGATGCCGCCTGCGTGCCCGGCGCGCACAACCCCATTGATGTCATCCTGCTTTGCGAGCCGGTCGGTGATCGATCCGCCGTTCCGACCGAAGGCATCGGCGACGAGGGCTTCCGGTTGCACATGCCGGACCCCGTGGTGGCGGCCCGCGCGCTGGGACTGGACGAACCGCTCCGGCCTGGCGATGCCGACCTGCTCTTCATCGGGCTGCTGCGCCACCATGTGTCGGCCGGCAACTTCGCCCCGGCGAAGGACCGCCGGTATTTCCGGCTCCATCGGATCGGCAGCCTCGGTCGGGCAGCCTGCGTGGTGCTGGCGTCAGCGAGCCTGCTCGGCGCCGGCCTCAATGGCATTGCCTCGCTGCAGATGAGCCAGGATCGACGGGACCTGGACCAGACCACGGCAGAACTCGAGCAGGCGCTGCAGGCTCCGGATGAAACCGTTGCGCCTGACGACATCGATCCGCTGGCAATGCAACAGGCGGTGGGCACCGTGCAGGCGCTCGAACGCCATGCCATCGCACCGACGGCCATCCTGTCGCTGGTCAGCGCGGCACTGGATCGCCGGCCGGACATCCAGCTCGACGAACTCCGATGGGAACCGCTCGAACAAGTGGCCACGACTGCCGCCGCTGACGACGAGAGCGGAGCTGCCGGGGACGACGCCATCGCCACCGATGGCAGCGCAACCCGCGCGGACACCCGGACCCGGCTCAGTGTCCGCGCCCATGTGTCACCCTTCAACGGAAACTACCCGGCGGCGTTTGCCGGGATGCATGCCTTCATGGCCACCCTCGAGCGCGATCCGCGCGTGGCGTCGATCAAGGCGACCAGTGAACCGCTCGACATCAATCCACGGTCGACGCTGGCCGGCGAGTCCTCGCCGACGACCCGCGATGAGCAGGCATCGTTCTCGCTGGAACTCACGTTGAGGCTCGCCGATGACCGGGCGTGATCTCGACTGGCGCTTCCTGCTGGCGCGTCTCGGCGGGCCGGTCGCGCTTTTGCTGGTTGCGAGCCTCCTCTGGGGCGGCTCGACGCTCTGGCGTTCCACGCGTGGTGCCGATCTCGAGGCAGGACGCGCGAACCTGGCCAGCCTGGCGGAGGAGCGGCGGGACGAGGTGGAACGGCGCCATGCGCGGCAGACGTTTTCCCGCCGGTATGCCGAACTGCGCCGGCGCGGGATCGTGGGAGCCGACCAGCGGCTCACCTGGGTCCAGGCTGCACGCCAGGCACGTGAGGACCTTGGCCTGCCCTATCTGCGCTACAGCCTTGGCCCGCAGCAATCCTTCGCGCCGCCCTGGCCGGATGCCACCCTCATGGCGCCCGTGCGGGTCAGCATGATGGAGATCCAGGCAGGCCTGGTGCACGAACAGCAGCTCGTCCAGCTGCTCGATCGCCTGCAGCAGGCCACTGGCCTCATGCAGGTCCGCGGCTGCACGCTCGAGCGCCTTTCCACCGACGTGGCACCCGAGCCCGGCAAGGCGAACGTGGCGGCCACCTGCCAGCTGGGCTGGTTCGCCGTTCGGCCGGCGCCCGGCCTTGCCGCGGCCAACCAGGCGATGGCGGGCGATCAACCGGGATTCCCGCCATGATGTCGCCACGCGTCCCGCCGTCCGGCGCCCGCTCCCAGCTGGCCTCGCTGCTGGCTCCGCTGCTGGCCTCGCTGGCGCTGGCCTGGGCCACCGCGCTTCCGGCCGATGAGCCGCTGGGACGATTGTTCCTGACGCCTGGCCAGCGCCTCGCGCTCGAGGCCAGCCACGACCCGGAAACGTTGGCCGGCGACGGCACGGCGGACCGCCAACCGCCGGCACCAGCGGCTGCCGGCCCGCTCTTCCTCAACGGCATCCTGCGGCGTGATGACGGCACGAGCGTGGTCTGGATGAACGGCCAGCGCACCAGTCCGCGCCCCGGGCAGGCAGTACAGGCGCGCAACGGGCACGAGCTGTTGGTCGTGCACCGGCCGGATGGCACCGCGCTCCGGCTCAAACCCGGCCAGGCCTGGGATCCGGCGACCGGCCGGATCGCCGGATGCATTGGCTGCCCGTCGGAGGATGGCCCCCCGGACGCGACCGCGAACGGGCCGGCCAGCAATCGTTGAACCCGATCACCCGCGCTGCCGGCCGCTCCGCCGGCCCCGGCCCCAACCGCGGCCCCAATCCTGGCCACGGGCGGATCGCTCGTGCACAAGGCGGAGCCGCGCTGCTGATCATGCTGCTCGTGCTGGTG
>CAZMVP010000181.1:0-4331 GCA_964569355.1 uncultured Chromatiaceae bacterium
CGAGGTGGCGGGGCGGGAGCCCCTTGGCGAGCCCTCGGGTCCGCCCGCAAAGGCTGCCAAGGGCCTCCCCCACCCCACACCGTCGTTTAGCCAGTTTCCTGAAGTCCGCGGGCGATGCCGTTGACGCTGGCCACCAGCGCATCGAACTGGCTTTCGTCGCCGGTCTCCCGCCAGCGGCGCAGCAGGCTCACCTGCAGCACGCTCATCGGATCCACGTAGGGGTTTCGCAGCCGGATCGACCGGCGCAGCGTGCTGTTCTGTTCCAGCAGCACCTGCTGCTGCTTCAGGCGGAGCACGGCGGCTGTCGCGCGTTCGAACTCCTCGCGGATCCGGCCGAAGAAGCGGTCGTGCAGCTCGCCGCCCAGCGCCGAGTAGCGCGCGGCGATGCCGAGATCGCTCTTCGCAAGCGCGGTTTCCACATCGCTGACCAGCGTCCGGAAGAAGTACCAGTGGGTATGCATGTCCTGCAGGGTACGGTCGCCGAATTCGTCGAGGACCTTCTCCAGTCCGGCGCCAAAGCCGTACCAGGCCGGCAGCATGTTGCGGGTCTGGGTCCAGGCGAAGACCCACGGGGCGGTGCCGGCGGCCGCGAGCAGGCCCTCGGCCAACTGCGCGTCGGCAGCCGATCCGCGCCGCATCCGTTCGATGACATCGGCAGGCGTTGCCAGCCGGTAGTAGTTCGAGAACCCGGGGGACCTGAGCACCAGGGCCTGGTAGTGCGCACGCGAGGCGCTGGCCATGACCTCGAGCGCATTCTCCCAGTCCGCGTGGCCGGAGGCGGCGGGCGGGCCGCCGGGACGCACCATGTTGCGTATGCCGGCCGCCAGGGCCTGGTCGAAGGCGCGCAGCGCAATCGCGCGGACGCCGTACTTGCTGGCCAGTTGCTCGCCCTGCTCCATCACGCGCACGCCGGCCTTGATGGCACCGGCCGGCGCGCAGCCGATCTCCACGTGGGCCTTGCCGCCGCCGGCGCCGATGGCGCCACCCCGGCCATGGAACAGGCACAGCGAGACCCCGGCGTTGCTCGCACCGTCGAGCAGGGCGCGCTGGGCCTTCAAGAGGCCCCAGCGCGCCGAGACGAGGTCGCTTTCCACGTTGTTGTCGGCAATCCCGGGCATGGCGGTCTGGTGGCCATCCAGCAGCTGCAGGTGCTGGCGGTATGCAGGCTCGGCATAAAGCCGGGCCATCAGGTCGGCGGCCCCCTCGAGGCCGTGCATGGTCTCGAAGGCGGGCGCGATATTGAGTGGAATGCTGCCGCTGTGCTTGCGGACCTCGCCCCACTGCGCCAGCAGCAGCACCGAGAGCACGTCGTCGATGTCTTCGGCCATGCTGATGATGTACGGCCCGATCGCCCGCTCGCCGTAGCGCCGCCGGCAGAACGCGATGGCCTCGAAGACCGCCACGGTCCGCCTTGCCTCGTTGTCCAGCTCGCCGGTCGGCGATTCGTTGTCGGCGAGCGCGCGACGCAGCCGTTCGAGCCGGTAGGCCGGGGTCCGCTCCATCCAGTGCGGCTCGTTGAGGTAACGGCCGACAACCTGGCGGTTGACCAGGGCCTCCTGCCGGATGTCCAGCGTGACGAAGTGGAAGCCGAAGGTCTCCACGCGGCGCAGCAGGCGGTGCACGGCGAACAGGCCGGCATGCCGGCCGTGGTGCATGTCGAGGCTGTCGGCGATCAGGTGGAGGTCGTCGGCCAGTTCCCCGGCCCCGTTGTAGGGAAAGATGCCTTCGCTGTAGGTCGCCTGCAACCGCGCCATGACCAGTCGCAGGAACACCCGGTAGGGCATCTCCCGATGGCGCAGTGGCGTGATGCCGAGTGCATTGGGGAAATGGCCGGAATACACCCGGATGCGCTCGGTGAGCGCCTGCGACACGCCGACGCGGCTCGTGCCCTGGCTCAGCTTCTCGGCCAGCTCGCGGCACTCGCGGTGGTATTTGTCGAGCACCAGCAGGGACTGGCGGTGTACCGTCTCCCGGATCATGCGGGCCGTGATCTCGTTGCGGCCGACCATGTCGCCACCGATCCACGAAGCCATGCGCACCATGACCGGCAGCTTGATCGCCTCGGCCTGCCGCGGCCAGACCACGGCAAGCGCGGTCTCGAGGCTTTCGTAGATCGCCGGGATCACGCGATAGATGGAATCGGTGAGGAAGAACATCATCTGTTCGTGCTCGGCGGCGATCGTGCGGGCGCCGGGCGGCTGTTCCTCGGTCTGCCAGATCGTCGTGATGTCCGCGCGGATCGTCTCGAGATCCGCCGACAGCTCGCGCGGTGACAACGACGGGTTCTGCATGTCGATCAACCGCCGGACGATGTCCTGCTGCCGGCGGAGGATGGTGCGTCGGGTGGGCTCGGTGGGATGGGCGGTCAGCACCTGGTCCACGTGCAGGGTGGCCAGGCACTGGCGGATCTCGTCCAGCGTGACGCCGGATTCCTTGAGCTCGAACAGCGTGTCCTCGAGCCCGCCCGGCTGGCGGTGCTTGCCGTCGCTCAGGTACTGCCGGCGGCGCCGGATGCGGTGCACGGTCTCGGCCAGGTTCACGGCCAGGAAGTAGGTGGAAAAGGCCCGGATGAAATCCTGCAGGTCGTCCGGTGGCAGCGAGTCCGGCAGCGTGTCGAGCTGCCGCAGACCGTCGGGATTGCCTTCGCGGGCGTCGATGGCGGCCCGTCGCGCCAGCTCCACCCGGCCGAACAACGCCGCGCCACCTTGTTCATCCAGCAACTGACCGACGATCAGGCCCAAGTCGTGGACATCCTTGCGCAGGCCGGCGTCCTTGGCCGCGAACTGGATGTCGACGCGCCGTTCGTCAGGTGCCGGGACCTGGGACGAAGCAGTCGGGAATGGGGGAGCCGGAGGCAAGATCGGCGGCGTGGAATCGGCGGGCATGGTGGCGATCTTAATCGAGGTCCCCGCAAATCTCTTTCGGATCCCCGCTAAGCTAGCCGGGGTCGGGATCAGGGATCCGGGGTCGCCAGCCTTGCCGCAGCCTTCCAGCCATCGCCCTGACGTCCTCATCATCGGTGCCGGCCACAACGGACTGGTCTGCGCCTGTCGCCTGGCCAGGGCCGGCCTCAAGGTGGCGATGTACGAGCGGCGGGCGGTGGTCGGCGGTGCGGCGGTCACCGAGGAGTTCCATCCGGGCTTCCGCAACTCCACGGCCAGTTACACCGTGAGCCTGCTGCACCCGATCGTGATCCGCGACCTGCGCCTTGCCGAGCACGGGCTGCGGATCGTCGAGCGGCCGGTACAGAACTTCCTGCCGTTGCCGGGTGGCGATGGCTTCCGGGCCGGCCCCGGGCTCGCGACGACGATCGCGGAACTCAAGCGCTTCTCGCCGCGCGATGCAGGGCGCCTGCCGGACTACCACGCGATGCTCGACCGGGCCGTGACCCTGCTGAAAAGCCTGCTCATGAAGACGCCACCCACCGACCTTGGCCGCTGGCGCGACCTGTGGGCGGCGCTGGCCGTCGGCCGGGAATTCCGCGGCCTGCCGCTCAAGGTCCAGCGTGAGGTCCATGCGGTATTCACGCGCAGCGCCGGCGAGCTGCTCGACCACTGGTTCGAGAGCGATCCCGTGAAAGCGCTGTTCGGCTTCGATGCCGTGGTCGGCAATTACGCCAGTCCCTGCACGCCGGGCAGCGCCTACGTGCTGCTGCATCACGCCTTCGGCGAGGTCAACGGCAAGCCCGGCGTCTGGGGCCATGCGCTGGGCGGCATGGGCGCAATCACGGAGGCGATGGCGCGCGAGGCAGAACGGCTTGGCGTGCGGATCGAGCGGGAGGCGCCGGTCCGGCGCGTGCTGGCGCAGGCCGGTCGCGTGACTGGAGTGGAGCTCGAGGACGGGCGGGTTGTCGCCGCTGCCCGGGTGGCCGCCAACATCGGGCCGAAGCCTTTGTTCCTGAAGCTCGTGGACCGCACCGACCTGCCGGCCGATTTCGTTGCCCACATGGAAACCTGGCGCTGCAATTCCGCGACGTTCCGGATGAACGTGGCGCTGTCGGCGTTGCCGGATTTTGCGTATCGGCCGCCTGCCGGGCAGTCGCCGACCGACCACCTCGCCGCCGGGATCATCATCGGCCCGTCACTCTCCTACCTGGACCGGGCGTTCGCCGACGCCCGCCTCCACGGCATGTCGCGCGAACCGGTGATCGAGATGCTGATCCCCTCGCTGCTGGACGACAGCCTCGCGCCACGCGGTGCGCATGTGGCGAGCCTGTTCTGCCAGCACTTCGACTACCACCTGCCGGAAGGCCGCGGCTGGCACGATGCCCGGGATGAAGCGGCCAATCTCGTCATCGACACCGTCACCCGCCACGCCCCGAACTTCCGCGC
>CAZMVP010000182.1:0-4311 GCA_964569355.1 uncultured Chromatiaceae bacterium
CCGTCCATTCCAGTGCCTCGCGGAAGCTCGCGGCGCCGGGGCAGGCGATCAGGAAATCCTGGATGTCCACACGCCGGCCGGCATGGGCGCCGCCGCCGAAGATCTGGATCTGGGGCATCGGCAACAACGTGGCGTCGTGACCACCGAGATACTCGTACAGTGGCAGATGCAGTGACGCTGCCATCGCGTGAGCTGCGGCCATCGATACGGCGAGCGTGGCGTTGGCGCCGAGCCGGGATTTCGTCGGCGTACCGTCGAGCGCAATCAGCCGCTCGTCGAGGCCGGCCTGGTCGCGGGCCGCACAGCCGGCGAGCGCCCGGGCGATCTCGCCGTTGACGTTGGCTACTGCCTGCTGCACGTCGAAGCCGCCGAAGCGCGTGGTGGCGTCGCGCAGTTCAACGGCCTCGCGCGTGCCCCGGGAGGCACCAGCCGGCACGATGGCGAGGCCGGTCGCGCCGTCGCTCAGCGTGACTTCGGCCTCCACGGTCGGGCGGCCACGGCTGTCCCACACGCGGCGCGCGTGGATCGAGCGGAGGGTAGGGGAGTTCATCGGGCAAGTTCCTCGTGCCAGGCGGCGTTGACCAGCGACAGCCGGTCGACGGGATTGTGCAGCAACGTGCGGGCCACGCGCCTGACGAGTTTGCGCTGTGCCTCTTCGGTAACGTATTCGACCGGTGACTTGCCGTCGACCCGCGCGAGCAGGAGCCCGGGCAACAGCGCTGCGGCCCGCTGTTCCAGCGCCGCGCGCGGTTCCCATTCCACGGCTTGCAGGTAGGTGCCGGCGAGTGCCTCGAAGGCGGCGCGGTAGGCAGCGCTGGCCCCGCGCTTGTACAGGCACTTGAGCAGCAGGTGGTTCAGGCAGAAGGCGATGTCGAAGGCCGGGTCGCCCCACCAGGCGCATTCGGCATCGAGGAACACCGGTCCTCCGGATCCGATCAGGATGTTCTTCGGACTGACGTCACCGTGCACCAGTGCCATGGCTTGCGAACGGGTGACCTCCACGAGCTGTTCCAGCACCGGCGCGAGATCTGCATGACGGCGTGCCGTCGCCAGCAGGTAGGGCTCCAGCCGGAGATCGAAGAACAGGGTGTCCGTCGCGAACTGCGCGGCGAGGTCGCGATGTGCTGCCGAATACGCATGGATGCAGCCCAGCACCGAACCGACCGCACGGGCCGTTGCCACGTCCGCCTGGCCATCGAACAGCATCTGCTTCCAGATCGGGTAATCGGCAGGTGGCAGGTAGGCCATGACCAGCACGCCCAGGCCCGGGTGCTGGCCAAGGACCCGGGGCGCACAGCCGGGGCGGGCCTCGTTCGCCACCTGCATCCAGCGCGCCTCGTAGAGATTGCGCTCGACCGGCGCATGCCAGTCGGCCGCCACCCGGAGCTTTGCCAGGGCCCGCTTGGCGCAGACCGGGCCCTGCGCGGTTTCGATGCGCCAGATGTCGGAGGAGACGCCGCCCGTCAGCGGCGTGCCGTTCAGGGGCCTGTCGTCGGCAAGACCCAGTTCGCGCAGCGCCTGCGCAAACCCGATGGGAACCGGGCTGTCAGCGGCTGGCGGCATGGCGCGCCCCCGCGTGGATGCCGGCGCCATCCATCAGGCCGCGCCAGGATCGGCGAGAAAACCTCGGCGGAGTTCGCGCTTCAGGATCTTGCCGTTCGGGTTGCGGGGCAGGGTGGTGGCGATGCGGACTTCGCGGATCCGCTGCCGCTTGCCGACCCGCTCGTTGGTCCAGGTAAGGAGCATCCCGGCGAGTCCCGGGTCGGCCACGCCGGGTTTCGGCACGACGATGGCCACCGGCGTCTCGCCCCATTTCTCGTCCGGCACGCCGATGACCGCGACTTCCGCCACCTGCGGATGCTCGATCATCATCGCCTCGATGTCCGCCGGGTAGATATTCTGGCCACCGGACAGGATCATGTCCTTCTTGCGATCGACGATGTAGAGGTAGCCGTCCTGGTCGGTGCGCCCCACGTCCCCGGTGCGCAACCACTGGACGCCATGCTGGTCGACGTACATCGCCTCGCGCGTGGCATCCGGCCGGTTGTGGTACTCGAGCATCCAGTGCACGCTGCGCACGCAGATCTCCCCGGTGCCGCCCCACGGGACTTCCTGGTCATCGTCGTCGAGCAGCAGGTAGTCGTTGCCGCGCACCGGCTTGCCGACGGACGCCAGCCGTCCCTCGGCCTCCTCGGGCTGCAGCATGGTCATGAAGCCCTCGGTCAGGCCGTAGAGCTCGATGACCGCGCACGAGAAGTTCTCCATCACGCGGCGCTTCAGGCCCTCGAAGAGCGGCGAGCCGCCGGACAGCACGGCATGCAGGGACTGCACGGCCGCCGGCCGGAAGTTCGGCGCATCGAGGATGCGCTGGAACATGATCGGCACCATCATGGCGTGGGTCACCCGGTAATGTTCGACGTCGGCGATCCAGGCCGTTGGGTCGAAATGCCGGCGGATGATGCAGGTGCCGCCGACGGCCAGCGAACACAGCAGCGAGGCCCAGGCCACGTTCGAGTACAGCCCGATCGGGCAGATCGACACGGCGCCATAGTGGTAGCGGTGGCCAAGCGCCAGTTCAAGGATGGACTGGATCCGGCGCCGGTGCAGGTGCTTGATGCCCTTGGGCAGGGCCGTCGTGCCGGAGCTGTAGATGATGTTGCAGGGGTCCTCGTCGCCGATCGTGACGGGTGGACGGCTGGCCGGGTGTCCGTCGCGCCAGGCGGCAAAGGCGCCTGCAGCACCGTCATGCACGATGACGCCACCGGACAACAGGGATTTCACCTCGCCCAGCAGCCCGGCGACGCGTGCCTGCTGCGCCGGGCTGCAGAACAGGACCCGCGCGGCCGCGTCATCCAGCATCATCTTGAGGCCGCTCTCCGGCACGGCCAGGTTCAGGGGTACCGTGACCGCACCGGCCTTCCAGATGCCGTAGAGGATCTCGACATACTCGACGCAGTTCTCGAGCAGGATGGCCACCGAATCGCCACGGCCCACGCCGAGCGCCAGCAGGCCGTTGGCAACGGCGTTGGAGCGCCGGTCGAGTTCCTCCCAGGTCAGGGTTGCCTGTTCGTCGATGACCGCGGGCTGGGCCGGATACCAGCGGGCATTGAGGCGCACGTAATCCGGCAGCAACGGACCAGGGAACTCGAACCGGGCCGGTGCCGCTGCGGAAACTTCGCCCATGACGCCCATGCTGGTCTCCTCAGTCGCACTGCGAGAAATCGGGGCGCCGCTTCTCCATGAAGGCGCGCAGGGCCTCGGCGCCTTCCGCCGAGCGAAGCCCCAGGAAAAGATCCTGCTCCTCCTCGCGGATCCGCTGCATCAGTTCCGCAGTATCCCCCTTCATCAGCCGTTTGGCACGGCGCATGGCCCTGGGCGGCTTGGCCGCGATCTCCGCCGCGATGTCGAGCGCGGTCCGGGCGACCGTGCCCGGTTCGGCCAGCGTGGAGACGATGCCAAGGCGATGGGCCTCGGCACCATCGATCGACGCGGCGCGCAGCACGAGGTTCGCGGCGCGCGTGTAGCCGAGCAGCCGCACCAGTAACAGTGATGATCCACCCTCCGGAACCAGCGCCAGGTTGAGGAACGGAAACACGATCCGCGAGTCGCGGCTCGCCACCACGGCATCGAGGTGCAGCAGCATCGTGCAACCGATGCCCGCGGCAACGCCCTCCACCGCGGCAACGATCGGTACGCTCGCGTTGACCAGCGCCTCGACAAAGCGCATGACCGGATTCGGCCCCGGTGTTCCCTGGTCCGTGGCCGGCAACGCCGCCACGTCGTTGCCGGAACAGAAGTGGCCCCCTGCACCGCGGAAGACCACGGCCCGCACGTCCGGGTCGGCCTCGGCCTGCTCGAGCGCGGCGCTCATCCGGTCGTACATGTCCATGGTCAGTGCATTGCGTTTCTCCGGGCGCTCCATCCGGATCTGCAGCACGTGATCGTCGAGGGCCGTGGTGATTCCGCTCATGGCTCTGCTCCCTGTCATGGTGCCGGACCGGCATGGCGGCGGCGCAGCGCCGGCCGGTCCAGCTTGCCGGTCGTGCCGACCGGCAGTTGCTCGTGGAATACATAGGTCTTTGGCTGCTTGAACCCCGCCAGGTGCTCCCGGCAGTGGTCGCGCAGGTCGGCCTCCGTGGTGCCGGGGACAGCAACGACATGCGCCTCGATGCGCTGGCCCCATTTCGGGTCAGGAATGCCGATCACCGCGACCTGCGCCACGCCTGGGTGGGCGATCAGGCAGATCTCGACTTCCTCGCCCTGGACCTTGATGCCGCCGCTGTTGATGGTGTTGTCGGTGCGCCCGGCCAC
>CAZMVP010000183.1:0-4304 GCA_964569355.1 uncultured Chromatiaceae bacterium
ACGGAATGTGGCCGCCATGCAGGGCGATGCCGTTGATCGCGGCCGACATGCCGAACTCCCGCACGCCCCACGAAATGTAGTTGCCGGCCACATGGCCGGGCACCACGGTGACGGCGGCCCGGGTCCTGGTCAGGTTGGACCCGGTCAGGTCGGCAGAACCCCCGAAGAGTTCCGGCAGGGCGGCCCAGATTGCGTTGAGCACGTCCTCGGAGGACTTGCGCGTGGCCTTGGCGGGGCTCCCCGGGACGCTGGCGGCAGCGATGCCCGCCAGGGCTTCGGCCGCGGCGGCCGGCCACCCATCCGGCAGCTTGCCGCCGACCCGGCGGTCGAACTCCGCCGCCTCGGCCGGATAATCCTTCGCATAGGCGGCAAACAGGTCCTGCCACTGTTGCTCCAGCTCCCGGCCCCGGTCGCGGGCATCCCAGCCGGCACGGATGTCGTCGGGGATCTCGAACGGCGGCGCCGTCCAGCCGAGGTTCTTGCGGGCCGCGGCGGCTTCCTCGGCGCCCAGGGCCTCGCCATGCACCTTCTCCGTGCCCTGCTTGTGCGGCGCACCCCAGCCGATGACTGTCTTGCAGCAGATCAGCGAGGGGCGACCCTGCTCCTTCTTCGCGGCCTTGATCGCCCGGTCGATGGCCGCGGCGTCATGGCCGTCGACATCGGCCACGACATGCCACCCGTAAGCCCGGAAGCGTGCCGGCGTGTCATCGCGGAACCAGTTCTCGACATGGCCGTCGATGGAAATGCCATTGTCATCGTAGAAGCAGATCAGCTTGCCGAGGCCGAGTGTGCCAGCCAGCGAACAGGCCTCGTGGGAGATGCCCTCCATCAGGCAGCCGTCGCCCAGGAACACCCAGGTGTGGTGGTCCACGATCGGGAAACCCGGCCGGTTGAATTCGGCGGCCAGCAGTTGTTCGGCGAGCGCCATGCCCACGGAATTGGCCAGGCCCTGACCCAGCGGGCCCGTCGTGGTCTCGATCCCCAAGTGCAGGTCCCGCTCGGGATGGCCGGCGGTGTGCGAGCCCAGCTGGCGGAAGCGGCGGATATCGTCGAGCGACAGTGGATAACCGGTGAGGTGCAGCACGGCGTAGAGCAGCATCGAGCCGTGGCCGTTGGACAGCACGAAGCGGTCGCGGTCCGGCCACGCCGGGTTGCCCGGATTGCATCGCAGGTGGTCGTTCCACAGCACCTCGGCGATGTCGGCCATGCCCATGGGCATCCCCGGATGGCCCGATTTCGCCTTCTCGACGGCATCCAGCGCCAACACGCGGACTGCGTTGGCCAGTCGCCGGCGTTCAGCGGCACTTCTCGACGTTCGGGGGGAATTCCGGGCTTTTTCGGTCATGGCACTCCCAGCGCTCCGGGACCAGTGATGAGGAATGCTCGCGAAAGCCCGTAGCGGGGCTTCATTGTCGCGTAACGGTCACAGTGCCGCAACGGTCGCCACGCTGCCGGTGATCCCTGTCGCGATCCACGATCAAGGTGTCGCGACGGCTGCGGTAGCGCCTATAATTCGCGACCCGACCGACACAAAACCGGACAAACCATGCCCAGCCGCAGACTGTTTACCTCCGAATCCGTTTCCGAAGGCCATCCGGACAAGATGGCGGACCAGATCTCCGACGCGATCCTCGATGCGATCCTCGCCCAGGCGCCCGAATCGCGCGTGGCCTGCGAGACGCTGATCAAGACCGGCTTCGTGCTGGTCTCCGGCGAGATCACCACCAACGCGTGGGTGGACCTCGAAGCGCTGGTGCGCAAGGTCGTCTGCGACATCGGCTATGACCACTCCGACAAGGGTTTCGACGGCAATTCCTGCGGCGTGCTGAACGCCATCGGCAAGCAGTCGGCCCACATCGACCAGGGCGTTTCGCGCAAGAAGAAGCGGGACCAGGGCGCCGGCGACCAGGGCATGATGTTCGGCTATGCGGCCCGCGAAACCGACGTGCTGATGCCGCTGCCCATCACGCTGGCCCACCGCCTCGTCAAGCGCCAGGCCGACCTGCGCCGCAAGGGCAAGCTGCCGTGGCTGCGGCCGGATGCCAAGAGCCAGGTCACGGTGGTCTACGAGGATGACAAGCCGGTGGGCATCGACGCCGTGGTGCTGTCGACGCAGCATGCGCCCGACGTCAAGCAAAAGGACATCCGCGAAGCCGTCATTGAGGAAATCCTGAAGCCGGTCATTGCCCGGAAGTGGTTCTCGGCCATCAAGAACAGCAAGATCCACGTCAACCCGACCGGCGCCTTCGTGATCGGCGGTCCCATGGGCGACTGCGGCCTGACCGGCCGCAAGATCATCGTGGACACCTACGGCGGCATGGCCCGCCACGGTGGCGGCGCGTTCTCCGGCAAGGATCCGACCAAGGTGGACCGCTCGGCTGCGTATGCCGCCCGCTATGTCGCGAAGAACATCGTGGCCGCGGGCCTGGCCGATCGTTGCGAAGTGCAGGTTTCCTATGCGATCGGCGTGGCGGAGCCCACCTCCGTGTACGTCGAGACCTTCGGCACCGGCACGCTGGCGCCGGACCGCCTCGCCGCGATCGTGCGCCGACACTTCGACCTCACGCCCTACGGGATCCGCCGGATGCTGGACCTGCACCGGCCGATCTACCGGGCCACGGCCGCCTATGGCCACTTTGGCCGGGAAGAGCCGGATTTCACCTGGGAGCGGACCGACAAGGCCGACGCCCTGCACCGGGACAGCCGCCGCAAGCGTTGAGCGGCGGCCCGCCCGGCCACGCTTCGCCCTGAACTCCACGCCCCGAACTCCACGACCTCGAGGACCACGACATGAGCACCAAACCCGCCGTTGCCACCGCCGATGATTTCCGGGTTGCCGATCCGGGCCTGGCCGCCTGGGGTCGCAAGGAGATTGCGATCGCCGAGACGGAAATGCCCGGCCTGATGGCACTGCGCGAGGAGTACGGCAAGGCGCAGCCGCTGAAGGGCGCGCGGATCGCCGGCTGCCTGCACATGACGATCCAGACGGCGGTGCTGATCGAGACGCTGGTGGCCCTGGGCGCCGAGGTCCGCTGGTCGTCCTGCAACATCTTCTCGACCCAGGACCACGCGGCATCGGCCATCGCCGCGGCTGGCGTCCCCGTATTCGCCTGGAAGGGCGAGACCGAGGAGGAATACTGGTGGTGCGTGGAGCAGACCATCCGCGGACCGGGCGGCTGGACGCCGAACATGATCCTGGACGACGGCGGCGACCTGACTGCCGTGATGCACGACAAGCACCCGGACCTCATGCGGGAGGTCCGCGGCATCTCGGAGGAAACCACGACCGGCGTCGGCCGGCTCTACGAGATGGCGAAGCAGGGCAAGCTCATGTGCCCGGCCATCAACGTCAACGATTCCGTCACGAAGTCCAAGTTCGACAACCTCTACGGCTGCCGGGAATCGCTGGTGGACGGCATCAAGCGTGCGACCGACGTGATGATCGCCGGCAAGATCGCCGTCGTGGCCGGCTACGGCGACGTGGGCAAGGGCTGCGCGCAATCCTTGCGCGGGCTGGGCGCCACGGTCTGGATCACCGAGATCGACCCGATCAACGCGCTGCAAGCGGCCATGGAAGGCTATCGCATCGTGACCATGGACGAGGCCTGCAGCCAGGGGAACATCTTCGTCAGCGCCACCGGCAACTTCGGCGTGATCACCTACGACCACATGGCGAAGATGAAGGACCAGGCGATCGTCTGCAACATCGGCCACTTCGACAGCGAGATCGACGTGGCGGGGCTGCGCAAGCTCAAGTGGGAGAACATCAAGCCGCAGGTGGACCACGTGATCTTCCCCGATGGCAAGCGGATCATCCTGCTGGCCGAGGGCCGGCTGGTGAACCTCGGTTGCGCCACGGGCCATCCGAGCTTCGTGATGTCCAACTCGTTCACGAACCAGGTACTCGCACAGATCGACCTGTGGCAGAACCCCGGGAAGTATCAGAAGAAGGTCTTCGTGCTGCCGAAGCACCTCGACGAGAAGGTGGCCCGCCTGCACCTGCAGAAGATCGGCGCGCAGCTCACCGTGCTCACCGCCGAGCAGGCGAGGTACCTGCGCGTGCCGGTCGAGGGACCGTACAAACCGGACCACTACCGTTACTGACCCGGGGCGTTACTGACCCGGGGCGCTACCGGCCTGCAGCGCGGCAGGCCGGCGGCAACGCGACGCTCCTCGCAGAACCGGCCGGCCGGGTCCCACGCGCGGCCGTGAATGCGAAGCCGGTTCGCCGGGCGGGCAGGCCGCCCGCTATAGTCCGGCGATGGCGGATTCCCTGCGCATCCTGCACTTGAGCGACCCGCACC
>CAZMVP010000184.1:0-4285 GCA_964569355.1 uncultured Chromatiaceae bacterium
GCCTCGTCCGCCAGGCGCACATGCAATGAGCGGCGGTCGGCATCGGAATACACCGCCACGGTCTTGATGCCCATGCGGTGCGCGGTGCGGATGATGCGGCAGGCAATCTCGCCGCGGTTTGCAATCAGGATTTTCTTGAACATGTACGGTCCGGTCCCAGGATCAGGGCGGGGGTCAGAGCGGGATGTTGCCGTGCTTGCGCCAGGGGTTCTTCAGGTCCTTGTTGCGCAGCATGGCGAAGGAGCGGCACACGCGCTTGCGGGTGTTGCGCGGCATGATGACGTCGTCAAGGAAGCCGCGGCTGCCGGCAAGGCAGGGGTTGGCGAACTTCTGCCGGTACTCCTCGGTGCGGGCCGCGAACGCGGCCGGGTCGCCGATGTCCTTGCGGAAAATGATCTCCACCGCGCCCTTCGGTCCCATCACCGCGATCTCCGCGCTGGGCCAGGCGAGGTTCACGTCGCCGCGCAGGTGCTTGGAGGCCATGACGTCGTAGGCGCCGCCATAGGCCTTGCGGGTGATCAGCGTGACCTTCGGCACCGTGGCTTCGGCGTAGGCATAGAGCAGCTTCGCGCCGTGCTTGATGATGCCGCCGTATTCCTGCGCGGTGCCGGGCATGAACCCGGGCACGTCCACGAGCGTCAGGATCGGGATGTTGAAGGCATCGCAGTAGCGGACGAAGCGCGCACCCTTGCGCGAGGAATTGATGTCGAGGCAACCGGCCAGCACGGTGGGCTGGTTGGCGACCACGCCGACGGTCGCGCCCTCCATGCGGATGAAGCCGATCACGATGTTCTTCGCGTAGTCGGGTTGCAACTCGAAGAAATCGCCCTCGTCGGCGATCTTGGTGATGAGTTCCTTGATGTCGTAGGGCCGGGCCGGGTCGTCGGGCACCAGCGTGTCGAGCGAGGCTTCCTCGCGGACCGGGGAATCCTCGCATGGCCAGGTCGGCGGTTTCTGGCGGTTGCTGGCCGGCAGGAAGTTCACGAAGCGGCGCGTGGTGAGCAGCGCATCGATGTCGTTGTCCAGCGCGAGGTCGGATACGCCGGAGCGCGTGCTGTGGCTCATTGCCCCGCCCAGCTCCTCCGCGGTGACTTCCTCGTGGGTCACGGTCTTCACCACGTCGGGGCCGGTGACGAACATGTAGGAGCTGTCCTTCACCATGAACACGAAGTCCGTGATGGCCGGCGAATACACCGCGCCACCGGCGCAAGGCCCCATGATCAGCGAGATCTGCGGCACGACGCCGGAGGCCAGCATGTTGCGCTGGAACACCTCGGCATAGCCGCCCAGCGAGGCCACGCCTTCCTGGATGCGGGCGCCGCCCGAATCGTTGAGGCCGATCACCGGCGCGCCGACCTTCATCGCCTGGTCCATGATCTTGCAGATCTTCTCGGCGTGGGCTTCGGACAGCGAACCACCGAAGACCGTGAAGTCCTGGCTGAAGACGAACACCAGCCGGCCGTTGATCGTGCCGTAGCCGGTGATCACGCCGTCGCCGGTGATCTTCTGGCCGGCCATGCCGAAGTCGGTGCAGCGGTGCTCGACGAACATGTCCCATTCCTCGAAGCTGCCGGTGTCGAGGAGTACTTCGATGCGCTCCCTGGCCGTCAGTTTGCCCTTGGCATGCTGCGTGTCGATGCGCTTCGTGCCACCGGCCAGGATCGTGGCGGCACGCTTTTCTTCGAGTTGCTGGAGGATGTCCTGCATGGTTCAGCTCTTCCGGGTCCTGTTGCTGCGGCTCTTGATCAGCCGGAGCACGTCGCTCGCAGCCAGTGGGATGTTCGTGCCCGGGCCGAAGATGGCGGCCACGCCGGCGGCCTTCAGCTGGGCATGGTCCTGCGGGGGAATGACGCCGCCGCAGACCACGAGGATGTCGCCGGCACCCTGGGCGCGCAGGGCCTCGATGAGCTGCGGTACCAGCGTCTTGTGCCCGGCGGCCTGGGACGAGACGCCGACCACGTGGACATCATTTTCCACGGCATGGCGCGCGGCTTCCTCGGGCGTCTGGAACAGCGGGCCGATGTCGACGTCGAATCCCAGGTCGGCAAACGCCGTGGCGATGACCTTGGCGCCGCGGTCGTGCCCGTCCTGGCCGAGTTTGGCGACGAGGATCCGCGGGCGCCGGCCTTCACGGGCGGCAAAATCCGCCACGGCGGCCTGGATCGCGGCAAAGCCTTCGTCGCCGGCATAGGCCGAGCCGTAGACCCCGCTGATCGAGTGGATGATGGCACGGTGCCGGCCGTAGACCTGCTCCAGCGCCGCGGAGATTTCCCCGACGGTGGCCCGGGCCCGCGCCGCGTCGACGGCCAGCGCCAGCAGGTTCGACTCGCTGCCATTGCTGGCGGCGGCCGCGGTCAGCGCCTTCAACGCGGCCTGGCAGGCGGCCTCGTCCCGCGCGGCCTTCACGGCGTTCAAGCGCCGCACCTGCGACTCGCGCACCGCAGTGTTGTCGATATCCAGCACATCGATTTCAGGCTCGTCCTCCCGCTGGTACTTGTTGACCCCGACGATGACCTCCTCGCCGCGGTCGATGCGTGCCTGGCGCAGCGCTGCCGACTGCTCGATGCGGAGCTTCGGCATGCCGGACTCCACGGCTTTCGTCATGCCGCCGAGCGCCTCGACCTCGTCGATCAGCTTGCGGGCTTCGTCCGCCAGCGAGGCCGTCAGGCTCTCCACATAATAAGACCCCGCCAGCGGGTCCACCACGCGGGTGATGCCGGTTTCCTCCTGGATCACGAGCTGGGTGTTGCGGGCGATGTGGGCGGAGAAGGGCGTGGGTAGGGCCAGGGCTTCGTCGAAGGAATTGGTGTGCAGCGACTGGGTGCCGCCGAGGACGGCGGCGAGCGCCTCGATCGTGGTCCTCACGATGTTGTTGTAGGGATCGCGGCTCGTCAGGCTGACGCCGGAGGTCTGGCAGTGGGTGCGCAACATCAGCGACTGCGGGTTCTGCGGCGCGAAATGCTTCCGCATGAGTTCGGCCCACAGCAGGCGCGCAGCACGCAGCTTGGCCGCTTCCATGAACAGGTTCATGCCGATGCCGAAGAAGAAGGAGAGGCGGGGGGCGAACTCGTCCACCTTGAGGCCGCTGGCCAGCGCGGCGCGCACGTACTCGATGCCGTCCGCCAGCGTGTAGCCGAGTTCCTGCACGCAGGTCGCGCCGGCTTCCTGCATGTGGTAGCCGGAAATGGAAATCGGGTTGAAGCGCGGCATGTGCCGGGCCGTGTAGCCGATGATGTCGGCGACGATGCGCATCGACGGCGCTGGCGGATAGATGTAGGTGTTGCGGACCATGAACTCCTTGAGGATGTCGTTCTGCAGGGTGCCGTTCAGTTTGGCCGGCGGCACGCCCTGTTCCTCGGCGGCGACGATGTACATCGCCATCACCGGCAGCACGGCTCCGTTCATGGTCATCGAGACCGACATGCGATCCAGCGGAATCCCGGAAAACAGGATCTTCATGTCCTCGACGGAATCGATCGCCACGCCGGCCTTGCCCACGTCGCCGACCACGCGGGGATGGTCCGAGTCGTAGCCGCGGTGGGTGGCGAGATCGAAGGCCACGGAGAGCCCGGTCTGGCCGGCGGCCAGGTTCTGCCGGTAGAAGGCATTGGATTCCTCGGCCGTGGAGAACCCGGCGTACTGCCGCACGGTCCACGGCCGGCCTGCGTACATCGTGGCCCGCGGACCGCGCACGAACGGGTCCATGCCCGGCAGGCTGTCCAGGTGGTCGAGGCCGGTGAGGTCGGCCGAGGTGTACAGCGGCTTGACTGCAATGCCCTCCGGCGTCTGCCAGGTCAACGCCGAGGAATCCGCTGCCTTCAGCTCCCGGGCGGCGAGCGCCTCCCAATCGGCTATCGATCGCTGGCCGGCCGCCTGCCCGCGGGACTTCCGGGGCCCCGGTGTCTGCTTCATGGTCATGCGCTTCTTCAGTTTCCTTGTGATGGGTCTTCCTGCCCGCTGGCGGCGTGCATGGCCACGATGCGCCGGGCTTCATCCACGTGAAGCTGTTCGATCATCTGTTGCTCGTGGACGATCACGCCGGCGCCACCGGTCCCGGAGGCCTCCCAGGCGGCAATCAATCCGGCGGCCCGTTCGGCCTCCGCGGCGGAGACGCCAAAGATCTCGTTGCTGGCGTCAACCTGGCCCGGGTGTATCAGTGTTTTCCCGTCGAAGCCGAACTGCCGGCCCTGCCGGCACTCGGCCCGGAAGCCGTCGGCATCCGCGAGGCGCGTGTGGACGCCGTCGAGTATATCAAGGCCCGCCGCACGCGCCGCGAGCACGCAGT
>CAZMVP010000185.1:0-4248 GCA_964569355.1 uncultured Chromatiaceae bacterium
ACGGTGTTGTAGGCGCGCGCGAGGCGCGTGATCGAGTCGAGCAGGATCACGACGTCCTTCTTGTGCTCGACGAGGCGCTTGGCCTTCTCGATCACCATTTCGGCCACCTGCACGTGGCGGCTGGCAGGTTCGTCGAAGGTGCTGGACACCACTTCGCCGCGCACCGACCGCTCCCACTCCGTGACTTCCTCCGGCCGCTCGTCGATGAGCAGCACGATCAGGAAGCACTCGGGGTGGTTCGAGGTGATCGACATCGCGATGTTCTGCAGCAGCATGGTCTTGCCGGCCTTCGGCGGCGAGACGATCAGGCCGCGCTGCCCTTTGCCGATCGGTGCGCAGAGATCGATGATGCGGGAGGTCAGGTCTTCGGTGCTGCCGTTGCCCTGCTCGAGGACCAGCCGCTTCTTCGGGAACAAGGGCTTCAGGTTCTCGAAGAGCACCTTGTTGCGGGCATTTTCCGGTGCGTCGAAGTTGATCTCGCTGACCTTGAGCAGCGCGAAGTAGCGCTCGCTTTCCTTCGGCGGACGGATCAGGCCGGAGACCGTGTCGCCGGTGCGGAGGTTGAAGCGCCGGATCTGGCTCGGGGAAACGTAGATGTCGTCGGGGCCGGCCAGGTAGGAGCTGTCGGCCGAGCGCAGGAAGCCGAAGCCGTCCTGCAGGATCTCCAGCACGCCGTCGGCGAAGATGTTCTCGCCGCTCTGCGCATGGGCCTTCAGGATCGCGAAGATGATGTCCTGCTTGCGGGACCTGGCCATGTTCTCGAGGCCCATCGCCTCGGCCATCGAGACCAGCTCGCCCGGCGGCTTCATCTTCAGTTCGTTCAGGCTCAGCAGGTTGGCGCCGCCCTCGAGCTGGCTCTTCGGGATCACCTCGTCCTCGGAGAAGGTGACGACCTCGTCGTGCTCCATGCGTCGACGGCCCCGCTTGCCCATGTCGTCGTTGCGGTTGCGGTGACCACCGCTGTTGCCGTTGCCGTTGTTGCCGGGGTTGTTGTTGCCGGGATTGCCGCCCTTGGAGCGATTGCGGGCTGAATTGCCGAGATAGCCTCTCATGCATGGATCCTTGGAATGATTTGGGACGTGGCCCGGTGGAGTGCAGGTTATGGACCCGCGGCCATCGGGCCGCGGGGA
The DNA here is from genome assembly GCA_964569355.1 of uncultured Chromatiaceae bacterium. Lineage (GTDB taxonomy): Bacteria > Pseudomonadota > Gammaproteobacteria > Steroidobacterales > SHZI01. The sequence goes on from CAZMVP010000185.1 coordinate 1,131, forward strand.
CCGCAGATCAGACTTTGGCGTCGAGGAACTTCTTCAGCTGTTCCCGGGACATCAGGCCCACGTGCTGGGCCTCGACCACGCCATTCTTGAAGAGGATCAGCGTCGGGATGCTGCGGATGCCGTACTTCATGGCCGTGGTCTGGCTCGCTTCGACATCGACCTTGGCGATGTCCATCCGGTCCTGGTATTCGGAGGCGACCTGCTCGAGGATCGGCGCGATGGCCTTGCACGGGCCACACCATTCAGCCCAGAAATCCACCAGTACCGGCCGGTTGGCCTTCAAGACCTTGGCGTCGAATGTGTCGTCGGCTACGTGAACTATGCTCATGGTGATTGATCGGGTCCTTTGTCGTGTTTGGGTCGCTCTGGATGTCTGTACGGCGCCTCCGACAGGAGGCAACCGCCGCCGGGCCGCTGTCCAGACCATCCGCATTTGCTCGAATCGGGAGCCTCAGGCGGGCTTCCACGGGAAGCCGGCGTGAAGCGCGGGGCCGGATAGGGCACAATCTGTTCGGGAAGGGCCGAAACCGAGAAGCTGTCTCAGGCGCTTCCTGCGCGTATGGTCTGCGCGTCCTGTACTTGAGTCTATGGTTTTGCCGCGGCCTTGAAGCCGGACAGGCGAGCGGCGGATGGCCAATTTGAACCTGTCCCGATGCCTTTTGCAAGGGGGCGGAACCGGTTTTGACTGTAGGGTGAGATGAATCGCGAACACACGGTCGTATTCTCCGAACTGGATCTTCCACCGGAGATCCTCGCTGGCGTGCGGACTGCCGGCTTCCAGCAATGTACGCCCATCCAGGCACAGACGCTGCCGGTGGCGCTGAAGGGCAAGGACGTAGCCGGACAGGCGCAGACGGGCACCGGCAAGACGGCCGCCTTCCTGATCGCCATGTTCAACCACCTGCTGAAGCATCCGGCATCGCAGGGCAGCCAGCCGGCCCCGCGGGCCCTGATCCTGGCGCCGACGCGCGAGCTGGCCGTACAGATCCATGCCGATGCGGAGATCCTCGGTGGCTCGACGGGCATGCGCCTGGCAGTCGTCTACGGCGGAGCCGATTACGACAAGCAACGCGAACATCTCCAGCAGGGGGTGGATGTGCTGATCGGCACGCCCGGCCGGCTGATCGATTACTTCCGCCAGCACATCTACACGCTGAGCCAGGTCCAGGTGCTGGTGCTCGACGAGGCCGACCGCATGTTCGATCTCGGCTTCATCAAGGACATCCGCTTCCTGCTCCGTCGGCTGCCACCACCGGACAAGCGCCTGAACCTGCTGTTCTCGGCGACGCTGGGCCATCGGGTGCTGGAGCTCGCCTACGAGCACATGAACAACCCGGAGACGGTGCAGATCGAACCCGACAAGAAGACGGTGGACCTCGTCAACCAGTCGATCTACTTCCCCGGGAACGAGGAGAAGGGGCCGCTGCTGGTCGGCCTGCTGCGCAACATGCAGGCCCGGCGCACGATGGTGTTCGTCAACACCAAGCGGGCGGCCGAGGACATCGCGCGCCTGCTCGCCCACAACGGCCTGCCCGCCGAAGCCATCAGCGGCGACGTGCCGCAGAAAAAGCGGCTGCGCATGCTCAAGGATTTCCAAGAGGGCACGTTGCCGGTGCTGGTGGCCACCGACGTGGCATCCCGCGGCCTGCATGTGCCGGACGTGAGCCATGTCGTGAACTTCGACCTGCCGCAGGATGCCGCCGACTACGTGCACCGCATCGGTCGCACCGCGCGGGCCGGCGCCAGTGGCACGGCGATCAGCTTCGCCTGCGAGACCTATGCGTTCTCGCTGCCGGAGATCGAGGACTACCTCGGCCACCGGATTCCGGTGCAGACCGTGGATCCCGCGCTGCTGGAAGGCGTCGTCAAGCCACCGTGGGCGCCGCGCAAGTATCCGCCCCAGGGTGGCCGTCCACCGCGTCGTGGTGGTGGCGGTGGCGGCAATCGCGGTGGTGGCCGAGGCGGTGGCAACCGCAGTGGCGGCAGCCGCAGCTCGAGCGGTGGCCGCCGCGGCCGCTGATCGCGGCCATCAGAAATCGAGGAGCGTGCCCAGCGCCTCGATGTTGGGATGCCGTTCGACGAGACGTGATTGCCGGCTCCAATCCGGACGGCCAATCGCGAACACCTGGCCGATGCCGGCACTGGCTGCCGCATCCAGCACCGACTGGCTGTCATCGATGAACAGCGTCCGGGCCGGATCGTAGCCCAGCTGCCGCCGGGCGCAGTCCCAGAAACCGGCGGACTCCTTCGGCATCCCGAAATCATGCGAGGAGACGAAGGTGTCGATATGGCGGCCGAGGCCGACGACGCCCTTCTTGGTTTCCAGCGTGTGCCGGTGAGCGTTGGTCACCACGGCCACCGGCTTGCCGGTTGCACGCAGGTTGCCGAGGAATGCGGCGGCGCCCGGCAGGTAGCTGATGCGATGGCTGCTGGCGCTCTTCAGGGCACGCAGGTCCAGCGACAACTCTTCCGACCAGTGGTCCAGGCAATACCACTCGAGCGTCCCGCGCATCTCGGCGAAGCGCGCAAAGAGTTCGGTACGCATGTCGGCCGGATCACGCCGGCGCGAGCGCGCCAGGGCCCTCGGCACCAGCTCCAGCCAGAAGTAATTGTCGTAGGCGAGGTCGAGGATGGTGCCATCCATGTCGAGCAGGATGGTGTCGAAGTCGCGCCAGCGCTGGATGGATTCTGGAACCATGGCTGGCTATTGTAGCGACGCCCTGCATTGGCCAGTCCCGGGAATCGGCCGTTCAAGCTTCACCATGACAAATCTTTCCCTTGAGAAGCTCCTTCCCGGGGTGCAGTCCGTGGCGCTGGCCGCGGGCGAGGCCATCAACGCCATCTATGCCGGGGCCGATTTCGGCATCGAACAGAAACCGGACGACACCCCGGTGACCGCGGCCGACCGCGCGGCGCATGCGGTGATTGCCGCCGGCCTCGAGGCCCTGGCACCGCAGGTTCCGCTCTGGTCCGAGGAATCGCCGGAGGTGGACTGGGCCATGCGCCGCGGCTGGCGGGAGTTCTGGCTGGTCGATCCGCTGGACGGCACAAGGGAGTTCATCAAGCGCAATGGCGAGTTCACCGTGAACATCGCGCTCGTGCGCGACCACAAGGCCGT
>CAZMVP010000186.1:0-1346 GCA_964569355.1 uncultured Chromatiaceae bacterium
TCGATGGCGCGCCAGTCGTTGCCGGTGGCGAGCGCCACGGCATCCACTCCGTTCATGATGCCCTTGTTGTGCGTCGTGGCCCGGTAGGGATCGGCGTGGGCAAAGTCGGCGGCGATGATCACGCCATCCCGCACCCGCTCGCCGGCGTAGCCCTTGCCGGCGAGGCTTGCCACCGGCAGCGAGACCTCGGCCCGGGCCAGGGCGCGATCGGCAAGGTTCGACAGGATGCGCAGGAACACGGTGCCCTCGGTGAGCTGCTCGACGAGCGAGGCCACGCCTTCGCACATGCCGTTGACCAGGTTGGCGCCCATCGCATCGCGCGTGTCCACGAGCAGGTGGATCACCAGCATCTCGCCGGGCAGGGAGCGCAGCGGGAAGGAGCGCACCTCGATGTCCACCGCACCACCGCCACGCGCGACCATGCGCGGGTGGAAGCTGTTGGCGAGGTCGAGCAGGTCGCGCTTGTGCTCGAGGATGGCCGCGCGGGCCCGCGGCAGGTCGGGACACTCCAGTACCTGGATCTGGCCGATCAGGACCGGCGCGGTCGAGCTGGCAGTGAAGCCCCCCGAATCACGGGCGAGTTTCGCCGTCGCACTGATCGCGGCGACGATCGACGGCTCCTCGACGGCCATCGGCACCACGTATTCCTTGCCGTTGATCAGGAAGTTCAGGCCAAGGCCCACGGGCATGCCGAGCACGCCGATGACGTTCTCGATCATCTTGTCGGCGGCTTGCAGGTCGAGCGTGGTGTGTCCGGCGGAGAGCTGGTCGAAATCGCTGTCGCTCAGCAGGCCACGGTCCCTGACGGCCCGGACCCGTTCGGCAACGGTCATCTTGTAGAACTGCGGAATGCGCGATCGCGTCAACGGCTGCTCCTGCTCTGCCCCGGCCATGCGGTAGGATACCTGAACCATGGACATGCCCTGGATCCGCGAATACTCGGCCGGCGTGCCGGCCAGCATCGACCTCAACCCCGACGAGTCGGTACTGGACCTGGTCGACCGGGCGGTCGCCCGGTTTGCCGGCCGTCCTGCCTTCAGCAACCTCGGCCGGACGATCACCTACCGGGAACTGGACGATGCCAGCCGCCGCCTGGCGGCGTGGCTGCATGCGCTGCCCGGCGTGGCCCCCGGCGACCGGGTGGCCATCATGCTGCCGAACCTGCTGCAGTACCCCGTGGCGCTCCTCGGCGTCTGGCGGGCCGGGCTGGTCGTCGTCAACGTCAATCCGATGTACACGGCCCCGGAGCTCGAACACCAGCTCAACGACTCCGGTGCCAAGGTCCTCCTCGTGTTCGCGCAGAGCGCCGGCACTTACGTGGACGTCCGTTCCCGGGTCGGCGTGCG
>CAZMVP010000186.1:1446-4216 GCA_964569355.1 uncultured Chromatiaceae bacterium
CACCAGGTCAATACGTGGTTTGCCGCGAAGACGGTGCCAGGCCAGGAGATGATGGTGGCGCCATTGCCGCTCTACCACATCTATGCGCTGACCTGTAATTGCCTGTGCTACATCGACGTGGGCGGCCACTGCATCCTGATCACCGACCCGCGCGACCTGAAGGCCTTCGTGGCCGAGTTGAAGCGCTGGAAGTTCACCGCGTTCACCGGCGTCAACACGCTCTACCAGGCACTGGTCGACTGCCCTGGCATCAAGGATGTGGATTTCTCCAGCCTCAAGCTGGCGTCGGCCGGCGGCATGTCCGTGATGCCGGCCACCGCCCGCGCCTGGAAGGAACTGACGGGGATCATGTTGCACGAGGGGTATGGTCTGTCGGAGACCTCCCCGGTGGTCACCACGAACCCGGTCACGCAGGCCGAGTACAACGGCAGCATCGGCCTGCCGATGCCGAACACGCTGGTCTCGTTGCGGGATGGCGATACGGAAGTCCCGGTCGGCGAGCCGGGCGAGATCTGCGTGAAGGGGCCCCAGGTCACGCGGGGCTACTGGAACGACGAAGCGGGCACGGCCGCCGCGGTGACTCCGGACGGATTCTTCCGCACCGGCGACATCGCCACGATGGACGAGCATGGCTACTTCCGCATCGTGGACCGCAAGAAGGACATGATCGACGTCTCCGGCCTGAAGGTGTATCCGAACGAGGTCGAGGCGGCGATCACCAACCACCCGGCCGTGGTGGAGGCAGCCTGCATCGGCGTGCCGGACGAGCGGACGGGGGAGGCGGTCAAGGTATTCCTGGTGCTGAAGCCGGGCCACACCCTGACGCTGGAGGAGATGCGCAGATTCCTCAAGGGCTCGCTCGCCGCCTACAAGATTCCCCGCCAGCTGGAGATCCGCGACTCGCTGCCGAAATCGAACGTCGGCAAGATCCTGCGCCGGAAACTGCGCGAGCCGGCGGCCGGCTGACCGGCCGCGCTGGCATCGCTTGCGCTAGCCGGTCTTCTCCGGCGAGCGCGGGGCCAATGCATTAGCGGCCGCCGACCAGTGGTCGGCATGGGTCCAGCACTCGACGAAGCCGGCTTCTTCGGTCCCTGCCAGCCGCTCGTGCCAGGCGAGCCGGGCACCGAGCGTGAGCGCCTTGCACGCCCGCAGGACCTGCACCGGGCGTTTCAGGAATGGCGCCAGGAACTGGTCGACGCAGGCTGCCAGCGTTTCGCCATCGGCGCAGACCCGATCCACGAGTCCCAGTGCCAGGGCCTCGGCAGCCGGGATCCGCCGGGCCTCGACGAGCAGTGCGAGGCTGCGCGCCGGACCCACCAGCGACAGCAGGTCGATGCCGCCGCCCCAGGCGGTGGTCACGTTCAGCTGGGTCTGCAGGAAGCCGAGCTCGGCCCGGGGTGCAGCGATGCGCAGGTCGCAGGCCATGGCCAGCTCCGCGCCGCCCCCGAGGGCCAGGCCGTTCAAGGCAGCGACGACCGGCACCGGGAAGCGGCGCAGCGCATCGAGCGCGGCACGCACCCGGCGCGACATCGCCTGCGTATCCGCCGGGCTGCGGATGGCGTCGAGTTCCTTCAGGTCGCCGCCGGCGGCGAAGCAGCGGTCGCCGGCGCCGGTGAGCACCACGCATTTGAGGTCGGTACGGCCGGCCTGCCGCGCCAGCACATCGGCCAGTTCATCAAGGAGTGCCAGCGACAATGCGTTGCGCTGGTCCGGTCGGTTGATCGTGAGCCGCAGGCAGTCGCCGTCCTGCCCGATGATGAGGGGCTGGTTCAAAAATACAGCCGCATCACGCATTCGGCGACGCACGCCGGGCGGTCCTTGCCCTCGATCTCGACCGAGTATTCCTCGATGAGCTCGATGGTGCCCTTGACCTCGGTGGCGGACAGCACCTTGCAATGGGCGCGGATCCGGCTGCCTACCATCACGGCATTCGGGAAGCGCAGCTTGTTGATGCCGTAGTTGATGATCTGCTTGACGCCCGGCGCGAGCGGCTTGCCGGCGTCGACGAGGCCGCGCAGCATCGGATAGAGCGACAGCGTGAGGAAGCCATGGGCAATCGTGCGGCCGTAGGGTGATTCCCGGACGGCGCGCTCCGGATCCACGTGGATCCATTGGCGGTCGCGGGTGGCATTGGCGAAGGCATCGATGAGCGGCTGGTCGATCGTGAGCCAGGCACTGGTGTGGATTTCCTCGCCCACCCGCGATTGCAGGAACTTGAGCGCGTTGGCCAGTGGATTGTTCGCGGGCTCTTTTGCTGCGGCCATGGTCTGGGTCTCCGGAGGTACGGCGCGCCCTGTCGCGCCGTAACGATCCTAGCAGACCGCGGGCGATATACTGCCGGACAAATGGCAAGGGTGGAACTCCCATGATCGGCGACACGCAGGCGGCCACGGCATCGGAGCTGAGCAGCAGGCGTTGCAAGCCCTGCGAGGGTGGCGTGCCACCGCTGGCCGCGGAGGTCGTCGAGGCACTGCGCACGGCCCTGGATCCCGCCTGGGCCCTGTCGGCAGATGGCAAGTGGTTGACCCGGCAGTTCACCTTCCACGGCTTTGGCCGCACGATGGGCTTCGTCAACGCGGTGGCGTGGATCGCCGAGTCGGAAGGCCATCATCCCGATCTTGAAGTCGGCTATGGTCGCTGCCTCGTCAAGTGGTCGACCCATGCCGTCGGCGGGTTGACCGAAAACGATTTCATCTGCGCTGCCAAGGTCGACCTGCTCGTGGACTGATTCCGGTTGGCGTTTGCCGGCCGTGACGCTACAGTGGCGCCA
>CAZMVP010000187.1:0-4189 GCA_964569355.1 uncultured Chromatiaceae bacterium
GAAGTTGGTAGCGGGGGTAGGATTTGAACCTACGACCTTCGGGTTATGAGCCCGACGAGCTGCCAGACTGCTCCACCCCGCACCTGTGCAGGCGGGCATGGTAGCCACTTGGTGGATTGGTGGCAACCATGGCGATGAGACTGGCGACAGGCCGGCCCGTTTAGCGGTCGGTGCCGCGGCCGTGGCCCCGAGATGGGCCATGGGCCGTCAGGCGCCCCCGCCCTCAAAGCAACGCAGCGGCCCGGGCGCAGAGTTCCAGCAACTGCTGGGGGAGAATCCCGATGAGCACCAGCAGCAGGCCGTTGACGCTCAGGATCACGCGGAGGTCCAGCGGCGTGCCGCCGGCATGGGCCTGGCCGCCGTCGTCGAAGATCATGACCTTGACGACCCGCAGGTAGTAGAAGGCCCCGACGACCGACGCGACCAGCGCGATGATGCAAAGTCCGAGGTAGCCCGCGTCCAGCAGGGCCGACAGGATCCACCACTTGGCATAGAAGCCGGCGAGCGGCGGAATGCCGGCCAGGCTGAACATCATCAGCATCATCATCAGCGCAAACCACGGGCTGCGCTGCCAGAGGCCCTTGAGGTCATCCAGCGTCTCGACCTCCTCGCCCCTGCTGCTCAAGAGGACCAGCACGCCGAAGGCGCCGGCGGCCATGATGACGTACACCACCGTGTAAAAGAGCGCAGCCTGCACTCCTCCGACATTGCCCGCGGCAAAGCCGAGCAGGATGAAGCCGACATGGGCAACCGTCGAATAGGCGAGCATGCGCTTGACGTTGGGCTGGGCGATGGCTGCCACATTGCCGAGCACCAGCGAGAGCACGGCGAGCGCGGCGAACATCGGCTGCCACAGGTCACCCACGGCCGGCATGCCTTCGACGAGGATCCGGATCACGATGGCCAGGGCACCGAACTTCGGGGCGGTGCCGACGAACAGCGTGACCGCGGTCGGCGCACCTTCGTAGACGTCGGGCGCCCACATGTGGAACGGCACGGCCGCGAACTTGAAGGACATGCCGGCGACCAGGAAGGCCGTGGCGATCCACAGGCTGGGCGACATGGCCTCGCTGCCGCCGATGCGGGCCAGGAGGCCGCCCGTGTCGAGGCTCCCGGTCACGCCATACACGAGCGACATGCCATAGAGCAGCGTACCGGAGGCAATCGCGCCCAGCACGAAGAACTTCATGGCCGCCTCGGCCGCCACCGGCGACTCTCGATTGAAGGCAACCATTGCGTACAGGCTCAGCGACAACAGCTCGAGGCCGAGATACAGGACAAGCAAGCTGTAGCCCGAGGCGAGCACCATGATGCCGAGCAGGCCGAACAGGCCCAGCACGTAGAACTCACCCCGGTGCAGGCCACGCACCCGCAGATACGGCCTTGAATAGAGGAACACCGTGGCCACCGTGGCGACCGCGAACAGTTTCAGGACCCGGGCCAGGGGGTCATCGACAAACGATCCGCCGAAAGCGCGCACCACCGTGCTGCCATCGTTGTTGGCGAGCAGTGCCCAGGCCACCAGCGCCAGCAGCACAATCGTTGCCAGGTAGGTGATGTCGCGCTGCGTGTCCTTCAGGAACAGGTCGAGCAGCAGGATCAAGCAGAGCCCGCCGGCCAGCAGCATTTCCGGCCACGCCGCCATCAGGTCGGAGGACATCAGGCTGGTCGCGTTCATGGCAGGGCCTGCAGCTTGGAGTGGGTGATCTGGGTGACCAGGTGATCGACGCTCGCCGACATCACGTGCATGAGCGGCTCCGGCCAGAACCCGAGGATGAGAACGCCTGCCGCAAGCACGAAGAACACCGTGAACTCGCGCGGTGACACATCCTTCATGCCCGCCACGCCCTCGTGGGTGACCGGTCCGAAGATCACGCGCTTGATCAGCCAGAGCGAGTAGCAGGCGCCGAGGATCAGGTTGAGCGTCAGCAGGAACACGGCCCAGAAGCCCGCCTTCATGGAGGCCAGGATCACGAGGAATTCACCGACGAAACCGGAGGTGCCGGGCAGTCCGGCGTTGGCGAAGGCAAACCCGACCATGAACACCGCGAACCGCGGCATCGTGTTCACCACGCCACCATAGGCGTCGATCCGCCGGGTGTGGAGCCGGTCATAGAGCGAACCGACACAGAGGAAGAGCGCTCCCGAGATGAAGCCGTGGGAGATCATCTGGAACATGCCGCCGGCCAGACCCATCGCGACGCCGGCCGTCGAACCGGTCTTCGCGAGGATCGCCCAGGCGATGAAGAAGCCCATCGTGACGAAACCCATGTGGGTGATCGACGAATAGGCGATCAACTTCTTCATGTCCTCCTGGACGAGTGCCACGAGGCAGATATAGACCACTGCCACCAGCGACAGCGCAATCATCAGCCAGGCGAGCTCGCCGCTCGCATCGGGCGTGATCGGCAGGCTGAAGCGCACGAAGCCGTAGCCACCCATCTTGAGCAGGATCGCCGCCAGGATCACCGAACCGCCGGCCGGCGCCTCGACGTGCGCATCCGGCAGCCACGTATGCACCGGCCACATCGGCACCTTGACCGCGAAGGCGATCAGGAAGGCGAGGAAGATCAGTACCTGCTCGGTCATCGACAGCGGCAGCGCCTGGAAGTCGAGAATGCTGTAGCTGCCCGCCTGGAGATACAGGTAGATGAGCGCGATCAGCATGAACACCGAACCGAAGAAGGTGTACAGGAAGAACTTGATGGTGGCGTAAACCCGCCGTTCGCCGCCCCAGACGCCGATGATGATGAACATCGGGATCAGCATCGCTTCCCAGAACACGTAGAAGAGCAGCGCGTCGAGCGAGGCGAACACGCCGATCATCAGGCCTTCCATGATCAGGATCGTGGCGAAATATTGCGCCGTGCGCTTGTGCACCGATTCCCAGCCGGCCAGCACGACCACCGGCGTGATGAGCGTGGTCAGCAGGATCAGCGGCATCGAAAAACCGTCGACGCCAAGGTAATACTGCACCTTGAACGTGGTGATCCACGGCATCCGCTCGACGAACTGCATGTCTGCCGTCGAGGGATCGAAGCCGGTCCAGAGCGGGATGCTGAGCGCGAAGGTCAGCACCGAAAACGCCAGCGCAACGACACCATCCCAGCGGGTCTCGCCTGCCTGCACCGGCCGCTGGCCCTTGCCCATCGCAAGCAGGACCAGCCCGCCGATGATGGGCAGCCAGACCACGATGCTCAGGATGCCCACGCCGGCGATGTTGTTCACCATGAAACCACTCATCGGATCAGGTACCCAGCAGCAGCCAGCCAACGAGCACCGCGAGCCCGATGATCATGGCGAAGGCATAGTGGTACAGGTAGCCGGTCTGCAATTGCTTGAAGACCCGGGAAGTCAGGTCGACGATCCGCGCACTGCCGTTGATCACGCCGTTGTCGATCACGCCGATATCGCCGAAGCGCCACAGCAGCCGGCCAAGCCCCACTCCGCCCTGCATGAACACGATCCGGTTGGCTTCGTCGAAGTAATACTTCTGCACGAGCAGCGTGTACAAGCCGGAGAAACGCTGGCACAGCGTCTCGGCCGTGGCCGGCCGGTAGAGGTACAGGTACCAGGCCACGAGGCCACCGGCCAGCGCCAGGTAGGGCACCGGCGTCAGGAAGCCATGCAATACGTAGGCCCAGGAACCGTGGAACTCACCGGCCATTTCGGCCAGCACGTCATTTTCGGGCCGGACGAAGATCGACGACCCGAAGTAATCACCGAACAGCGTGGGCCCGATGGTTGACCAGCCGATGATCACCGAGGGAATGGCCAGAAGCACCAGCGGCACGGTAACCACCCACGGGGTTTCATGCAGGTGGGCGCGGGTTTCGGCGTCGGCCCGTTCCGGCCCGTGGAAGACGAGGAAGAATACCCGGAATGAATACAGTGCCGTCACGAAGACCCCGATGATCAGGCACCACCATGCGTAGGTGCTGCCAAAGCGCGTGGCCTCGCCCACGGCTTCGATCAGTGCATCCTTCGAGAAGAAGCCGGCAAACCCGGGGAAGCCAATGAGCGACAGCGTGCCGACGAGAAATGTGAGCCAGGTGATAGGCATGTACTTCCGGAGGCCGCCCATCTTGCGGATGTCCTGTTCGTGATGCATCGCGATGATCACCGAACCGGCGGCCAGGAACAGCAGCGCCTTGAAGAAGGCATGGGTCATCAGATGGAACACGCCGGC
>CAZMVP010000188.1:0-4158 GCA_964569355.1 uncultured Chromatiaceae bacterium
TTCCTTGAACTGCACGATGGCCTGGATCCGTCCGTTGGCGTCGAACAGCGGGCCGCCGCTGTTGCCCGGGCTGACACTGGCATCTGTCTGGATCAGTCGATGGTTGTCGATGGTGCGGATGCCGCTGACGATGCCGCGGGTGATCGAATTGGCGAGCTTCGGGTTCAGCGGCGTGCCGACTGCAAACAGGTCCGTGCCGACCGCCGCGGGTTCCGGGGCAAATGGTGCGCATTGGAAGCCGCGCCCCGGCAACTTGAGCAGCGCGACATCCGTGCCGGGGTCGATACGCGCGACCTTGGCATCGAGACTCAGGCCGCCCGACAGGCTGACGATCACGGTTTCCCGGCCCTCTACCACGTGTGCGGCCGTCAACACGTAGCCATCGGTCGAGATGATCACACCGCTGCCGAGGATGGTGCCGGACCGGAGTCCCACCACGGCCTGCGTCAGGGTGCCCAGTACCCCCGGCAGGTGTGCCGCACTGTCATGGTCGCAATGCGCGATGGCAAGCAGCGACTGCGTGCCACCGGCCCCCGCGGCATCGGCCGCGCCTTTGCGCAACACGGCAACGAAGCCGGGATCCGCGAGCGCATGGTCCACGGCGTTCACGAAGGCCTCGTAGAGCGGCTGCGGGGTCTTGCTCTGCTCGATGCCATAGCCCCGGTACTTGCCGGTGAACACCACCTTCTGGCTGTCCGAGTCCTGGACCTGCAGCTCCAGGTCCAGCGTGGCCACGCCATAGCTCTCGGGCGAAGTCTCGTAGTACTTGGTCTTGGTGTAGTAGTTGGTCTCGAGGGCGGTCACGAGGGCAGCCAGCTTGAAGCGGGCCTTCTGCGGGTCGGTGTTTGCGAAGAGCCGGTCGCTCAGGTCGACGACGGTGTAACCGAATTCCTTCAATCGGTCGTTGACTGCGACATTGAATTCGCGCGAGAGGCCGGCTGGCTTGTCCCACCGCAGTTCCTGCAGTGGTTCGTCCCTGCCGAAGCGGTAGATGGCGCCGATCTTCGTGCCCATCGGGATGCGGAACAGTGCGCCGTCGAAGGACAGCGACTCCGAACCGGTCCCGGCCAGTGATATCGGCTGGACGACCGACCATGCCGGTGTCGGCGGCAGGTCCACGCGCGCCTGGGCGGGTAGTTGATGCAGCAGGCCAGCCAGCATGCAGAGCCCGATGCACAGTCGCAGCAGGCGGCCGGCCGGCTGGCCGGCAGTATCGACAGCTCGGGTCATGGGATGCGCGCCCCCGGGTTCACGGCCATTCGCAGCGGCCAGCTTAACAAACCCGGCCGCGCAGTCACCGGCCGAACAGCAGCTCCAGCACCGCGAAGCCGGCCACGTAGGCCACGGCCACGAACCAGCCATGCTTCAGCCACAGCTTCGTCGAGCGGGCCTCGGGGAACTGCGTGGACAGCGCCACGCCGGCCGAGGACCCGAACCAGATCATCGAGCCGCCGAAGCCCACGGCATAGGCCAGCATGCCCCAGTCATAGCCGCCCTGGCGCAAGGCAAGCGCCGTGAGCGGGATGTTGTCGAACACGGCAGAAACGAAGCCGAGGCCGAAGGCGGTCAGCGACGAGGCTTCGGGCAGGCGATCGACCGGCATCAGCGAAGCGCAGGCGACCAGCGACAGCAGGAAGATGCTGCTCAAGAGCGCCCCCGGCAGGAGCCGCCACTCGAGCGGACGGAACAACGTGCTGGCGAGCAGGGCCACGACCACGGCCACCCCGATGAACGGGAAGCGATCGCCGAGGCTGCCCGGCTGCAGGTTCACCGCCACGTTGGTGGCGATGGCGCAGCCGAGCACGAAGGCCACGATTGCCAGCCGCGCCCAATCCATCGTGACCGGCTGGGCATCACGCATGATCGGCGAGTAACGCTGCTGCACGAGGGCGGCCGGTACGCCGAACACCGCAAGGGCGACCAGCGAGCCGATGTAGGCATGCAGCACCTCGAGCGGCCCGATGCCCGAGATCCACATCATCGTCGTCGTGGTGTCGCCGACCACGCTGCCGGCACCACCAGCGTTCGATGCGGCCACGAGCGCCGCGAGGTAGCCGATGTGCACCTTGCCGCGGAACAGGGCATGGGCCATCGCGCCGCCGATCAGGGCCGCTGCGATGTTGTCGAGGAAGCTCGAGATCACGAACACGAGCACCAGCAATGAGAGCGCGCCCGTCCAGTTGTCCGGCAGGTACTTCGGCAGCAGCAGGGGCGCTCGACTGTCCTCGAAGCAGCGCGCGAGCAACGCGAAGCCGAGCAGCAGGCAGAGCAGGTTGGCGAGCAATACCCATTCGTGGCCGAAGTGGGCGACAAGCCCGGCAAGTCCGGCGCCTTCGTTGAATCCGGGGCCGAACCATTTGTAAGTGACGATCGCGACGAGGCCACTGACCGCGATCGGCAGCGTGTGCCGATGGAACATCGCGATGCCGAGCAGGGTCAGCGCGAACAGGATGAATTCAAAAGGGATGCCGGTCTGCATGCCGTGTCGCCTGGTCATTAATCCGCGCGCATTGTGGCAGGACGTGTTCGCACGGAATGTGAGCCGGTACGATGACTGTGCTACATTCCGCCGCCTGATGCGCTGCGTCTAGATACTCCACGGCAATCCGCCATTCAAGGAGAACACTTTCATGCGAATCCGCCCGAACAACCGATGGACCACCGCGGGTCTCACCCTTGCCTTCGTGATACTTGCCGGCTGCGGCAAACCCGCCAGCACGCCAGCGCCGGCCGAGCCGGCCAAGCCGGAGTCCAAGGCACCATCGCCCGACCTCGCGAACCTGCCCGCCCCGGACCAGGCCATTCCCGCGGAATGGGTTGGCAAGGAACTCCCGGTGCGGATGATCCCGAACATTCCGTCGTCAGCCGAGGCCTACTACGCGCCGGACAACTACCACGTGATCGCCCAGACCAAGGACCCGGCGGCCATGCAGCCGGAGAAGGGCAAGGTGGGTGGCTCGCTGACCTTCACCTACACCGACACCGGTGAAGAGCTGACGCGCATCAATGACAAGGGCCAGGACGCCTGCTCATGGTTCCTGCCGAACGGCAAGGGCCTGATCTGGACCTCCACGCGCGACCACCTCGACATGCCGCCGGGCAACTGGTCCGAGGAGACCGACTACCCCCAGGGTGCGGAGCTGTATGTCTCCGACTTGAAGGGCGGCAACATCCGGCGCCTGACCAACAACAAGAACTACGAGGCCGAGGTCACCACCTCACTCGATGGCCAGTGGGTGTTCTTCGGTCGCCAGATCGACGGCAAGATGGACATCTGGAAGATGAAGATCGACGGCACCGGCGAGCAGCAGCTGACCTTCACGCCGGACTGGCAGGAAGGTGCGCCGTATCCGACCCCGGACGGCAAGCACCTGATCTTCCGCGCCTGGCTCCGCAGCGACAAGCTGCGGATCAACGACGAGTTCAAGGCGACCGGCAAGCACCAGCAGACGCCGATGACCATCTTCACGATGACCACCGATGGCACGGACGTGCAGCCCCGGACCTTCACGAAGGACATGAACTGGGCACCGTTCATCGCGCCGGACGGCCAGCACTTCTTCTATGACCGGGTCTATCCGGGCAACAACTGGGAAGTCGTGATGAACGACCTTGCCGGTGGTGAACCGGTGCAGATCACCTACAACAAGGGCTTCGACGGGTTTGCCTCGGTCTCCTGGGATGGCAAGAAGATGCTGTTCGCCCGCAGCATGGGCAACGGCTTCATGTCCGACCTGCACACCTTCGTGATGGACATCTCGTCGCTCAAGGTGGGTCCGGAGAACTTCAAGGGCAGCATTCCGGCGCGGGCCAAGCGGCCGGACGGCTGGGTTGAAGATCCGCACCTGCAGGAATACGGCGACCGTCTCGGCACCTGATGAGGTACCTGATGAGCCGGTTGCGTAGCGCGACCGCAATCGGCTGGCTTTGCGTCGTGGCCCTGGCAGGGGCAACAGTACCTGCCAGGGCCGCGGGGCCCGAGACACAAGCGGTCCTGGTCGCGTTGCCCAACGCCAGCTTCCACGGTGGCAACCGGGTTGCCTCCGGTGGACTGGATGCCGCCGACATTCCGAAGATTGCCGCCGCCGGCATCCGTGAAGTCATCGACCTGCGCACCGACAGCGAGACCCCCGGCTTCGACGAAGCCGCCGCGGTCCG
>CAZMVP010000189.1:0-4135 GCA_964569355.1 uncultured Chromatiaceae bacterium
GCGCGGATTTCCTGCGGCACACGGTCTGCTACCCGGGCGATGGCGAGACGGTGCCGAACCCCCTTTCCGTCGCGGTGATCCCGCTGGAACTGACAGCCGACAGCGTACCGGCCGCTGCCGGCTGCGACGAGCTCACGGCCAATGTGCTCGGCGACGAGTACTGGGACCTGTACGGCGCGCTTCTGTCGCGCTAGGTGACCAAGGCCGGTCTGCCAGAGTCTGATCGGACGGCAGCTGGTCGACCGGGGCTAGTCGACCAGCGTGGCCCGCTCCTGGCTCGCCTTCGGCCGGGTCGCCGCCTGGGTGGCCACCGCATTGGCCGGTTGGCTCAACCGCGAGAACTCCAGGGTCATGTTGGCGGCCGTCTCCAGCAGCGGGTCCGGCTCATCCTCCGGCTTGATGTCATCGACCGAAGCCACTGTCTTCATGCCCCGGGCGGTACGCCAGGTGTTCTCGCGCTGCAGGGCCGCCTTGCGCTGGGTCTCACGTTCCTGCTTGCGGACTTCGAGGTTGAGCGACACATGGGTGACCGCACGCGCCTCGTCGGCCGCGGCGATGCTGGCTTTCAGGTAGCGCAGGTCTGGATCGTCGGCGAGCTGCGTGGCTTCGTACTTGGTCAGTTCGCGGATTGCACTGCCCAGGGGTTGCCGGGCCTTGTAGTCGGTGGCCGCGATCTGGTCCCAGGGCAGGGCGCGGTCGCGATTGCTTTCGCCGACCGTGGCCGCATCGATCGCCGAGGGCAGCACGATGTCCGGGATCACGCCCTTGTTCTGCGTGCTGCCGCCGTTGACACGATAGAACTTGCCCATGGTCAGCGTGAGCTGCCCGAGGCCCGGATCGGAGGCCTGGCGGGCATAGTCGTCGAGCGGATAGAGGTTCTGCACCGTGCCCTTGCCGAAGGTCTGCTGGCCCACGACGAGGCCGCGGTGGTAGTCCTGGATCGCGGCAGCGAAGATCTCCGAGGCCGAGGCGCTGAAGCGGTCCACCAGCACGACCAGCGGGCCGCTGTAGGCCACGCTGGGTTCGGGGTCGTCCAGCACTTCGATGTCGCCGCTGGTATCGCGGATCTGCACCACGGGGCCCGAGCCGATGAACAGGCCCGTCAGTGCCGTGGCTTCGGTCAGGTGTCCGCCGCCATTGCCACGCAGGTCGAGCACGAGCCCGGCGATTTGGTCCTTGCGCAGCTCGCCCAGCAGCCGGCGCACGTCGCGCGTGGTGCTGATGTAGTCCTTGTCCCCGCGGTTCCGCGCGTCGAAGTCCTGGTAGAAGCTCGGCACCGTGATCACGCCGATGTTCACCGTCTTGCCATCCTGCGTGACCGGCAGCACCTTCTTCTTGGCGGCCTGGGCCTCGAGCTTGATCTTGTTGCGCTTCAGGCTGATCGTGGTTTCGGCGGTGCCCGGTGCGGCACTGCCGGCCAGGAGCTGCAGGCGCACGGTGCTGCCGGCCGGGCCACGGATCAACTGCACCACGTCGTCGAGCTGCCAGCCCACGACATCCACCATTTCGCCGGCATCGCCCTGGCCGACCGCGGTGATCCGGTCGTTGGCCTTCAGCCGCCCGTCGATCGCCGCCGGCCCGCCGGGGATCACGTTCATGACCTGCACGAAATCGTCATCGAGCTGCAGTGATGCGCCGATGCCCTGGTAGGACAGGCTCATCTGGATCTTGTATTCCTCAGACTGCCGTGGTGACAGGTAGTTGGAGTGGGGGTCCAGCGTCCGGGCAAAGGAATTCATGAAGGTCTCGAAGACCTCGTCGCTGGACAGCCCGTTGATCCGGTCGAGCAGCCTCTGGTAGCGCTTGCGCAGGATGTCGCTGGTTTCCTGCCAGGTCTTGTCGGCCAGCATCAGGCTCAAGGCGTCGTTCTTCATCCGGCGCCGCCACAGGTCCTGCAATTCGGCCGGTGATTGCGCCCACGGCAGCTTGTCGCGCATGAAGACGTAGTCTTCGTTCACCGTGAAATCCGGCTCCTTGTCGAGCAGGCTCATGGCGTAGCCGATGTTCTGCTGGGCCCTGAGCCGGTACAGCCGGAAGATGTCGAATACCGGCTCCATGTCGCCGGACCTGAGGGTATCGTCCAGCGTCGTGGCATAGCGGTTGAAATAGGCGATGTCGGACTGCAGGAAGTAGTAGCGGTTGGCATCCAGCGTCTCGATGTAGGTCTTCAGCGTGGCCTCGGACAACGCGTCATTGATGGGCAGGCGTGCATAGTGGCGGCTCTCGGCAAAGCGCGTCACGAGGCGGGCAACCTGGGCTTCGCGCGGCGTGGTCTCGAGGACCGTCGGCGCGACAGGCGACGTCGCCTTGGCAAAGGCGGGCTCGGCCGGTTCGAGGCCACCGGTCAGCACGGCGAGCAGGACGAGGACGCCAGTTGTCTTCCAGATCTTCATGCAGCCTTCTTCAATGCAAAGATTCGCCTAGGCTAGACTTGGGTACCCCATCAGGCAAGCACAAGGTCCCGTTGTTCCATGCAGCCACTGACAGTCATCATCGGTATTGTGCTGGGCAGCGTGTTTTCCATTGCCTTCAGCCTCGGCATCGTGCTGCTGGTTTTCGGTCTGCGGCATGACCAGAGCGTGCGGTACGCGCTGGAAATCCCGGAGCTGGTCCGTGCCACGGTGCTGTTCTCGCTGCTGACCGCCATTTCCGTGCCGGCGTTCATCGGCTCCGTCCGTGCCGCGCGTTGGCGTCATTGGCCGATGCTGGCGCTGGTCGTCGGGCTGGTGGCCGTTGGTTTCTATTATTGGCCGGCCTGATCTTGTTCCGGGGGACTATACGGGCTGGCGCCGGAGCCCGGCGGCGAACCTGACATAAAGATAAGAGCATTGTCGCAGGTTATTGAAAAGGATCACGATTCGAGGATCCAGTCATAACCTGCGACCGAGGCGGAATACCAGGCTCCAGGCGATCACGACCAGAAGCGGGCTCAGGATCAACAGCCACGCCAGGAGCTCGCCGTGGCCGGCCGCCGTGTAGATGCTGCCCAAGTAATCGGTGAGGCCAAGCCGGCCTTCATAGGCACCGATCACGCGCTTGCCTACCACATAGCCCGCAACCGGCACAGCCACGACGCCGCAGAGCGCGAGTGCCACGAGCCAGAACAGCATGAGCAGAGGCTTCTTCGCCCGGGAACGGGAACTGGAACTGGAGCGGGGTCGGGTGTCCTGCATGTCGGCCAATGTCAGTCGGGGATGGCGCGAATATACAGGGTGCGGGCCGGTTTCCCGATGATCGCACGCACCGCAGCGCGCAGGCTGACCAGGGTCAGCGGCTTGCCGGAGCGCAGGAAGCCGTCCACCACGCTGGCCAGCGTGGCCTTGCGCGTCCCGGCGGCCCGCAGCTCCAGGTCCAGGTCATGGAAGATCGCCACTGCGCGGGCGGTCACCGGGCCACTGGCCGACGGGGTGCGCAGGGTCTTGATGTCGGCCCCGCGCTCGCGGAAGCCGTTGATGGCCGCCGCGTAGCGCTGGGGCGAGATGGTCCCCGAGTCCTTCAGCGCGCGCAGCGACAGGTATTCGGCCAGGCCCTCGACGATCCAGTCCTGGTCCCGTGGCACCTTCAGGTCGCGCAGCAGCACGTGGACCATTTCGTGCACGATGGTGCTGGTACCGTTCTCGCTGATCAGCGGCCGCGCGCTGTTCACGTAGATGGAGTTCGGCGCCGACAGTGCGCCGAGCCACATCGGGTCGCCAGCCGACACGATGCTGACATAGGGCAGTTGCGTGGCGCCCGGCTGCAGCTCGGCGACGAGCCGCGGCAGCGTCCAGCGCAGCAGGCCCAGCATCGCTATGCGTTCCATGCGTCCGCCACGGGGTGCCGACACGGTGATCTCGATGCCGCCGATCCAGTCGCGTCGCGTGCCGATGTCGCCGGCGATGATCCAGCCGAGCGGACGGGGCAGGCGCTTGCCGGGATTGTGGATCGCAAGGTGACCCAGGGTCCTGGTCGATCCGGCTTGCGGGCCTGATGACGGACCTTCGGGCAGGTAAGGCGTGACCAGCGACCAGCCTTCCGGAACGGTAATGGCGAGCTCGCCATCGAGCGTGGTGCCGCGCGCCCGACGCCAGGACCGGATCGGAAAGGCCCGCTCCCCGCGGAACAGCGCGAAGCGCTCACCGACCCAGGCGTCGTA
>CAZMVP010000190.1:0-4134 GCA_964569355.1 uncultured Chromatiaceae bacterium
TCGGCATCATCAAGTTCCTGGGCTTCGAGCAGACCTTCAAGAACGCGCTGACCGGCATGCCGATCGGCGGCGGCAAGGGCGGTTCCGATTTCGACCCGAAGGGCAAGTCCGAAGGCGAGATCATGCGCTTCTGCCAGAGCTTCATGACCGGGCTCTACCAGCAGCTCGGCGAATACACCGACGTGCCGGCAGGCGACATCGGCGTAGGCGCGCGCGAGATCGGTTACCTGTTCGGCCAGTACAAGCGGATCACCAACCGCTACGAATCCGGCGTGCTCACCGGCAAGGGCCTGGACTGGGGCGGCGCGCGGGCGCGCACGGAAGCCACGGGCTATGGCACCGTGATCTTCCTGAACGAGATGCTCCGTGTGCGCAAGCAGTCCCTGGAAGGCAAGACCTGCCTCGTGTCCGGCTCGGGCAACGTGGCCATCTATGCCATCGAGAAGCTGCAGGAGCTGGGTGGCAAGGTGGTGGCCTGCTCGGATTCGGGCGGCATCATCCACGACAAGAACGGCCTCGACCTCGAGTTGATCAAGCAGCTGAAGGAAGTGGAGCGCCGGCGGATCTCCGACTATGCCACCTATCACCCGCAGGCGCGTTACGTGGCCAAGGGCAACCTGTGGCAGATCCCGTGCGACGTGGCCCTGCCCTGTGCAACGCAGAACGAGCTGACCGGCAAGGATGCGGCGACCCTCGTGAAGAACGGCTGCATCGCGGTGGCCGAGGGCGCCAACATGCCGACCACGCCGGAAGGCGTGCGCGTGTTCCTGAACACCGGCATCGCCTACGGGCCCGGCAAGGCGGCCAATGCCGGTGGGGTGGCCACCTCGGCGCTCGAGATGCAGCAGAATGCCAGCCGCGACGCCTGGGATTTCGAATACACCGAGAAGAGGCTCACGGCTATCATGATCGGCATCCACGAGCGGTGCCACGAGACGGCCGAGGAATTCGGCACGCCCGGCAATTACGTCAACGGCGCCAACATCGCGGGCTTCATCAAGGTCGCGAAGGCGATGGTTGCGCTGGGACTCATCTGACCAGACCTGCATATTTACCGAGGGAACATCATGTTGATCCGCCTGTCAGGCATTGCATTTGTTGCCATCACGCTGGCTGGCTGCGGCCAGCCCACGACGCCCCCTTCCACCCCGCCATCCGCCGATGCCGGCGCACCGGCCGACCAGCTGCAGGTCATGGCCTCGATGCTGTTCACGCCGTTGCAGGCGCCGGACCCGGCTGCCAGCCAGGACCCGGCGGCAGCCGCCCGGATCACGCTGGGCCGGATGCTCTACTACGACACCCGCCTGTCGCGTGACCATGCGATCTCCTGCAACAGCTGCCACGACCTCGCCAGCTATGGCGTGGATGGCGAACCGACCAGCAGCGGCTTCAAGGGGCAACGGGGTTCGCGCAATTCACCCACGACCTACAACGCCTCCCTGCACATCGCCCAGTTCTGGGACGGTCGGGCGGCCGATGTCGAGGAACAGGCCAAGGGCCCCGTGCTGAACCCGGTGGAAATGGCCATGCCGGACGGGGCCGCGGTCGTGAAGGTCCTGAAATCCATCCCGGGTTACCTGCCGGCATTCCAGGCAGCGTTCCCCGGCGAGGCTGATCCCGTCACCTACGACAATGCGGCGGCCGCGATCGGCGCCTTCGAGCGCGGGCTCGTCACGCCATCACCGTTCGATGCCTTCCTTGCCGGCGACGCCAAAGCCCTGAGTGCCGAACAACGCCAGGGCCTCGACACCTTCATGCACACCGGTTGCGGCACCTGCCACAGCGGTGTCGGCATCGGTGGCGGGATGTACCAGAAGATCGGCCTCGTGCAGCCCTTCGACACCAGCGACCCCGGGCGCGCGGCTGTCACCGGCAGCGACGCCGACAAGTTCATGTTCAAGGTGCCATCGTTGCGCAACATCACCGAGACCGGGCCCTACTTCCACGACGGCGAGGTGGGTACGCTCGACGAAGCGATCAGCCTGATGGCGACGCACCAGCTCGGCAAGACGTTGACGACAGCCCAGGTGCGGGAAATCGCCGCATTCCTCGGCAGCCTGAAAGGCCCATTGCCGGCCGGCTACATCGCGAAGCCGGAGCTGCCAGCCAGCGGGCCGGACACGCCACGGCCCGATCCCGGCTGAACGCAGCTCCCGGCTGGCTGCCGGCGGATCAGCCGGTGACGGCGCCGGTCCGCAGCAGGAAGTCGCCAAAGCCTTCGTCGCCGGCGCGTCCGGCGGCGTAGGCGGCGAACAGCGGCTCGAGGGCAGCGAGGATCTCCGGCTCGGTGACGTTCTCGCGGTACGCACGGTTCAGGCGCGCGCCGCCGGAATCCGCGCCGAGGCGCAGGTCGTAGCGACCGACGGCGCGCCCCACCAGCGCAATCTCGCCGAGGTAAGGCCGCGAGCAGCCGTTGGGGCACCCGGACAGCCGCAGCAGGATCGGTGCCTCGGTGAGCCCGTGGTGCGCCAGCCGCGCCTCGAGCTTCTCGAGAATGGTCGGCAGGTAGCGCTCGCTCTCGGCCATCGCCAGGCCGCAGGTGGGCAATGCCACACAGGCAATGGCATGGCGCCGGATGCCGCTCTGCTGGTGGTAGCCATCGAGCCCATGGGCTTCGACGATGTCATCGATCCGGGCGCGATCGCCTTCCGCCACATTGGCGACTATCACGTTCTGGTTGCAGGTCATCCGGAAATCGCCGGTGTGCACCAGGGCCAGTTCGCGCAGGCCGGTCTGCAGGCGTTGTTCGCCGCGATCGAGCAGCCGGCCTGATTCGATGTGCAGCGTCAGGTGCCAGCGGCCATCCTGGCCGCGGGTCCAGCCGTATCGGTCGCCGTTGTCGGTGAACAGGAACTTGCGGGAGGGTTGCAGCGCAAACCCGAGGCGCTGCTCCAGCTCGGCCTTGAAGGCGTCGGTGCCACGGCGGTCGAGCGTGTACTTGAGGCGCGCATGCTGGCGCTGGCTGCGATCTCCCCAGTCCCGCTGGATGCAGATCACCTGTTCGGCGGTTGCCCGAAGCTGTGTCGCATCCACGAAGCCGATCACTTCGGCAAGGCGGGGATAGGTGGTCGGGTCGCCGTGACTCGCGCCCATCCCGCCGCCGACGGCAATATTGAAACCAGCAAGTCGACCACCCTCCGCGATCGCGATCAGGCCAAGGTCCTGCGCGAAGACGTCGATGTCGTTCCGTGGCGGGATCGCGAGCCCGATCTTGAACTTGCGCGGCAGGTAGGTCTTGCCGTAGAGCGGTTCGACCGGCGCTTCACCCACCAGTTTCTCGCCATCCAGCCACAGCTCATGGTAGGCCGTGGTCTGCGGCGCCAGTTCCTGCGACAGCTTCGCCACCCAGGCATGGGCTTCGGCATGCAGGGCGGTCTGTTCCGGCAGCGGCGTGGCCACCACGTTGCGCAGCACGTCGCCGCAGGCCGCGATCGTGCTGGCCATCGCTCCGTTGATGGCGGCAATCGTCGGTTTCAGGTTTCCTTTCAGGATGCCATGCAGCTGGAAGGTCTGGCGGGTGGTGATGCGCAGGCCGCTGCTGGCGAAATCCTGCGCGAGTTGGTCGAACACCAACCACTGCGCCGGCGTCACCACGCCGCCGGGCAGGCGGGCGCGCAGCATGAACGCATATAGGGGTTCGAGTTTCTGCTTGCGGCGCTCCTCGCGCAGGTCACGGTCGTCTTGCTGGTAGCTGCCGTGGAACTTCAGGAGCTTGGTGTCGGGTTCACTGATGGCGCCCGTCGTCGGATCGGCCAGGCCCTCGGCAATCGTGCCGCGCAGTTGGCGGCTCGCCGCCTTGATGCGCTCGAGCTCTGAAAGGTTATCGGCCATGTCAGTAGACGTCGCGGGCGTAGCGTCCCTGGACCATCAGGTCCGAGAGCCATTCCTTCGCGCTTTCTTCGCTGCGGCCGCCGTGGGTGACGGCAATTGCCGCCAGCGCGTCGTTGACTGCCCGGGCCATGGCCTTGGCGTCACCGCAGACATAGAGGTGGGCGCCATCCTGCAGCCAGGCGTAGAGCTCCCGCCCTGATTCGCGCAGCCGGTCCTGCACGTAGACCTTCTTCGCCGCATCCCGCGAGAAGGCCAGGTCCAGCCGATGCAGTGCGCCCGCCTTCAGGGCTTCCTGCCACTCCA
>CAZMVP010000191.1:0-4077 GCA_964569355.1 uncultured Chromatiaceae bacterium
GCGTTCCGATACTGCGACACGGTTTAGCAGGGCCGGCCCGGCCGGGCCAGCCACGAAACCCGCTATTTCACATGGAAATCAGTATGTTGACCGAGACCCAGGCTACCTGCCCACCGGCACGCCAGGCGTCCGTGGCGGCCATCGACCCGGCGGCCGCGCCGCGTACCGACTGGAGTCGGGCCGAAGTGGCCACGTTGTTCGGGCTGCCGCTCCACGAATTGCTCTTTCGCGCCCACCAGGTCCATCGGCAGCATTTCGACCCGGCCGAGATCCAGATCAGCACGCTGATGAGCATCAAGACCGGCGGCTGCCCGGAAGACTGCGGCTACTGCCCGCAGAGCGTGCACTTCGACACCGGGCTGACGCCCGAGGCGCTGGCGCCGCTGCCGGCGGTCATCGACGCGGCGCGCGCGGCCCGTGATCGCGGCGCGACGCGCTTCTGCATGGGGGCCGCCTACCGGAACCCGAAGCCGAGCCAGTTGGGCCGGATCGCCGAGATGGTCCGCGAGGTCAGCGCGCTCGGCATGGAGACCTGCGCCACGCTCGGCATGCTCACCCGGGACCAGGCTGAAACCTTGAAGGAAGCCGGGCTCGACTACTACAACCACAATCTCGATACCTCGGAGGCGTTCTATCCCCAGGTCATCACCACCCGCACCTACGACGACCGGCTGAACACGCTAAAGCACGTGCGTGACGCCGGCCTCAAGGTCTGCTGCGGCGGCATCATCGGCCTCGGCGAGGGCGATGCGGACCGCGTGGACCTGCTGCACACCCTGGCCACGCTGCCCGTGCATCCGGAAAGCGTGCCGGTAAACCAGCTCGTGCAGGTCGAGGGAACGGCACTCGATGGCCAGGAACCGCTGGACCCATTGACCTTCGTCCGCGTCATCGCCGTGGCGCGGATCCTGATGCCGGCATCGCGCGTGCGGCTCTCCGCCGGCCGCACCGACATGAGTGACGAGCTGCAGGCCCTGTGCTTCTTCGCCGGCGCCAACTCGATCTTCTACGGCGAGCAGCTGCTGACCACGCCGAACCCGGCCGCCGACTCGGACCTGAAGCTGCTGAAACGGCTGGGACTGCGCGCGGCCGCCCCGGACGCGGCGTGAACACCCCCGGCGACCAGGCCCTCACCGGCCTGCCGACGGCCGGCCCGGTGATCGACATGGGCAAGGTCCGGCGCTCCTTCGGCCGGGCCGCGCACTGCTACGACAGCGCGGACGCACTGCAGACCGAAGTCCGCGACCGGCTGCTCGACCGGCTGCAATGGATCAGCATGCGGCCCCTGCGCGTGCTGGATCTCGGCACTGGCACCGGCAAGGCCCTGCCGGCGCTCGCGAGCCGTTTCCCCGACGCCGAGATCGTCGGTCTCGACCTCACGCCCCGCATGCTGGCCGTGGCCGCGACCCGCGATGACAGCCACCCGGGCCAGCGGCCCGCCCTGGTCTGCGGCGATGCGGCCCGGCTGCCTTTCGTCGACCAGTCCTTCGACCTCGTCTTTGCCAACCTCGCGATCCACTGGAGTCCGGCGCTCGACCTCGTGTTCCGCGAGATCCGCCGGGTGCTCCGGCAACCGGGCCTGTTCACGTTCACGACGCCGGGTCCCGCCTCCTATCGTGAGCTGCGCGAGGCATGGCGGGCCGTGGACGACCTGCCGCACGTGATGCCGTTCCCGGAGATGCGGTCGCTGGGGGACGGCATGGTACGCGCGCGGCTCGTCGAGCCGGTGCTGGACACCGAGACGCTGACGCTCACCTATCGCCACTTTCCCGACCTGATCAGGGACCTGCGGGCCACCGGCACCACCAACGCCAGCCGCGGACGGGCCGCCGGCCTCACCGGTCGGAGCTCATGGACCCGCCTGACGACGGCCTACGAGGCGATGCGCAACGGCGAGGGGCTGCTGCCGGCCACCGTGGAGATCGTGTTCGGCCAGGCCTGGACGCCGGATCCGGTGGCAGGCCCCGGCCGGCGCAGCGCACGCTTCGCCATGGCCGGCGACCACGGCGCACCGATCGACATCCTCGCCCGCCGGCCCCCGCCACGAGACTGAAATCGTGCGCCTGGAAAGGCGCATTGCGAATGAGACCCGCTGGCATCCCCAGCCGCTGTTCAAGTAACATTTGGCGGCTCGCGAGGGGATTCCGACGTGCACACGTTCGAGCTTCGGCCGAATTCCTCCCTGACGCCTCGCGCCACCAAGTGGTTTTACGGTTCACTGGTGGGCGTGTCGTTGGTCATCGCACTGGCCTGCACGATGCTGGGCTTGTGGCCCGTGTTGCTGTTCGCGCTGGTGGAGATGGCCGGGCTGTACGCGGTGGTTGTCACGGTGCAGCGGCGGGCACGGGCCCGGGAGTACATCCGGGTCGACGACTCGTCGGTCATGGTCGAGAAGTTCTCGTTCGACTGGCGGGGTGCGGCGAGGCGGGTCGCCTATGCATTCAAGCGACCCTGGACGCGGATCGAGTTGCGGCCCAGCCGGCCCGCCACGTGGGCGAGCCAGTTGCTGATCCGGTCGCGCGGCGAGACCATCGAGGTCGGGGCGTTCCTGACGGACGATGAACGCGCCTCTCTGGGATTACGGCTCACGGCGGTACTGAACGAAAAGACACCCGCCGCCACACAAGGGAAAAATGACTGATATGCACCAGTTCCTTACCAAGGCCCGTCGCCACTTTCCAGCCCTGCTTGCCTTGCTGGCAACCGGTCCCGCGCGCGCCGACTGGGCACTGAACATGCCCCGGGGTGTCACCTCGATCGCCCACGATGCCTACGACCTGCACATGCTGGTGCTCTGGGTCTCCGTCGTGGCCGGCGTCGCGGTCTTCGCCGTGATGATCTATGCCATGGTCACCTTCCGCAAGTCGAAGGGCGCCGTCGCCGCGAAGTTCGAGCACAACAGCTATGCGGAAGTGATCTGGACCACGGTCCCGGTGCTCGTGCTGGTGTTCCTGATGTACGAGACCGCACCCGCGCTGATCCGCATGGACGACACCCGCAACTCGGACATGAGCCTGAAGATCACCGGCTATCAGTGGAAGTGGCAGTACGAGTACATGGACTCCGGCTATTCCTTCTTCAGCATGCTGGCCCGGACCAGCAACGAGGCCCGCCAGCTCGGCTCCGGCATCGATCCGGCCAGCGTCGACCACTACCTGCTCGAGGTCGACAACCCGCTGGTCCTGCCGGTGGGCGTCAAGATCCGCTACCTGCTGACGGCCAACGACGTGATCCATGCCTGGTGGGTACCGGATTTCGGCATCAAGAAGGATGCGGTCCCCGGCTACATCAACGAGGGCTGGTTCCAGATCGACAAGCCCGGCGTCTACCGCGGCCAGTGCGCCGAACTCTGCGGCAAGGACCACGGCTTCATGCCGATCGTGGTCAAGGCGGTGCCGAAGGATGAATTCGACGCCTGGCTCAAGGCGCAGAAGACCCCTGCCGTTGCCGCCAACTGACAATATCCGGATCCGGAGAACACTCGATGAGCACGACGACACAAGATCACGCCCACGCTGACGATCACGGCCCACAGCTCCACGGCATCCGCCGCTGGCTGTTCACCACCAACCACAAGGACATCGGGACCATGTACCTGGTGTTCGCGCTGATCATGCTCTTCGTCGGCGGCTCATTCGCCATGGTCATCCGCGCCGAGCTGTTCGAACCGGGCCTGCAGTTCGTGCATCCGGACTTCTTCAACCAGATGACGACGCTCCACGCGCTCATCATGCTCTTCGGCATGATCATGCCGGCCTTCGTCGGCTTCGCGAACTGGATGATCCCGCTCATGATCGGCGCGCCGGACATGGCGCTGCCGCGGCTCAACAACTGGTCGTTCTGGATCCTGCCGTTTGCCACCACGCTGCTCCTGTCGACGCTGTTCATGGACGGTGGCGCACCGGCCGGCGGCTGGACGATGTATCCCCCGCTGATGCTGCAGACGGGAAACTCCTTCCCGTTCGCGATCTTCGCGGTCCACCTGCTCGGCATGTCGTCGATCCTGGGTTCCATCAACATCATCGTGACCATCATGAACATGCGCGCGCCGGGCATGTCGCTGCTCAAGATGCCGAT
>CAZMVP010000192.1:0-1868 GCA_964569355.1 uncultured Chromatiaceae bacterium
CTCGGCCGCCGTGTTGATCTTGGGCAGCAGGATTGCATGGGCGTCGGAGTGGGCGGCCGCCTCGAGGTCATCACGGCCCCACGGCGTATCCAGGCCATTGATGCGGATCACCACCTCCTTGCGGCCGAACGCTCCTGCGGCCACGGCCGCCAGCACCGCAGAACGAGCCGGGATCTTGGCGGCAGGGAGCACCGCGTCCTCGAGGTCCAGGATCAGCGCATCGGCGGGCAGGGCAGGGGCCTTCGCCAGGGCCTTGGCATTGCTGCCTGGCACGTACAGGACGGAGCGACGTGGCTGGATTCCCGGAGACGGTGATGGTGAAGCACTCATGGCGCCGCAAGAATACCCGAGCACGGTGCCCTGACGTGGCACCTCAAGCCCGCGGCCCAAGTCGTTGATCCGGAGTTGATCTGGCGATGTCCGCCTGGTGCCGGCCGGATCGCGGTTCGACATGCCCGGGTGCTGGCCGGCAAACATGGGGTGCTGACCTGCATTATGTTCAGTCAGTTCCTGAGCAATTACAGAGGGTTGCAGGACGGTCTGCGGCCATTGGCCCAGTTGCTTTAGAACCGTGCCGGGTCTACATTGGCTGCGGAGAGGCGGCAAGGTCGACCAACGATCGACCGCCAGGTTTCGGATCCGGCCAGCGTCAGGATCCGGCAAGAACAATCACCACCCGGTTACCGGCGTGGCACGAGTGGGGGAATTCGGCAATGCTTGGGCAGTGGAAAACGGCTTCCGGGTCTGTCGTGGGCTCGGCCCTGGTGATGGCGGCGGCGGTGATGATCAGTACACCGGCCCATGCCGCACTGGTTACGCTCTGTGGACCCAACGTCTGCTATGAGTACGACAACAACCCGGGCGTGAATGCCGGCATCACCTTGTACCAGGCTCCGTCGCTGCTCGGGGGCAGCGATACCCTCGAATTCACGCCGACCGCCTTCAACGCGACGTCGAGCAACGGCACCAGCCCGGCCGGCGGCATGGCCACCACCCAGGCCATCTTCCAGTTCACGAAGATCTACGCAATCAGCGGCGCCGAGATCGGTGCGATGAGCCTGACCGAGGGTGGCGACTATCGCATCATCAATGGTGGCACGGTCAGTGCCTCGGTCCGCATCCAGGTGGTCGACAAGACCAACGAAGGCAGCGGCGCGTTTCCCGAAGTGCTGACCGACATCCAGAACTTCAACACGTCCGCACCCACCGGCTTCACGCCACAGAACTGGACGCTGCTCAGCACCTGGAACCCGGCGGCGCAAATGGTCGACCCGGCCAGGGTCATCGACCTCCAGATCCAGAACACGCTGGATGCCTTTACCTATGCACCCGGCCAGCAGGCCTTCATCGCGAAGAAGCTCACGCTGGTGACCACGGTCGTCCCGGTGCCGGCCGCGGCGTGGCTGATGGGCTCGGCCCTCGGCATGCTGGCCTGGGTACGTCGACGCAGCCGGTCGTAACCGCATCCGGCGCGGAATCGCGCCAGGCGTTCCGGCCGACTGGTGATTATGTAAGCTTCCCAGTTTAGTGCGCTTCGCGTAGGCTTTCTCCACAAGAACAACCGGCTTGCGAAGAACCGGAAGCGGGTTCGTCGTGAACATCGCCACCGGTCCATCGGGGAACAACAACATGCGTTTCACCAGTCATCTCACGCTCCCGACCGTCGTGGTGGCCGCAGCGGCCGCGTTCGTGCCGTTGCAGTCTGCGCACGCGGCGCTGGTCAACCTCTGCGGGCCGATGGTCTGCTACGAGTACGACAACGATGCCATGAACAATCCGGGCATCAACTCATTCGGTGCGCCGACGCTGCTCGGTGGCAGCGACGTGCTGGAGTTCACGCCGACGACGTTTGGCCTGATATCCACCGG
>CAZMVP010000192.1:1968-4075 GCA_964569355.1 uncultured Chromatiaceae bacterium
CAGCAGGCGATCATCGCCAAGAAGCTGGTGCTGACGACCGGTGTTGCCGTGGTGCCGATTCCCGCCGCCGCCTGGCTGTTCGGGTCTGCCCTCGGCCTGCTCGGCTGGGGCGTCCGGCGACACGCCGCCTGATCGTCGCCCACGCCAGCAACCACCAACCAGCTCAATGCGCCAGTGAACCCGGCCCTTCGGTGGCCGGGTTCGGCTTGTCCGGCCGGATACCCCAGTCCCGCGCCGCCCCGGCCAGTTCGGCATCGCTGACCTGACCCTGGGCCGCGAGCGCGGCCATGGCACCCCAGGCGATGTATTCGGCGCTGACCTCGAACCAGTTGCGCAGGTCGGCGCGTGCCTCGCTCAGGCCGAAGCCATCGGTGCCGAGGACCACGTAGGGGCCGGGGACCCATCGGGCGATGCCCAGCGGCAGGGCCTTCATGTAGTCGCTGGCGGCAACGAAGACGCCATGCTCGTTGGCCAACGCCTGTCGGACCCATGGCTGTGCAGT
Organism: uncultured Chromatiaceae bacterium; assembly: GCA_964569355.1. Classification (GTDB taxonomy): domain Bacteria; phylum Pseudomonadota; class Gammaproteobacteria; order Steroidobacterales; genus SHZI01. The sequence goes on from CAZMVP010000192.1 coordinate 2,471, forward strand.
GGGGGCCTGTGCCTCGGGGGGCTGCCCTGCGCGGGCTGCATCGGCGCCGGGAGAGCTGGCTGCCAACAACGCGGCGCGCTCGACCCGCAAGGCCTCGCGGCAGAGTTCGTTGTAGCTAGTCACGCTCCAGATGTCGGTGGACACGTTCAGCGCCGCGAGCAGGGCCTGGGCCCGGATGACTTCCGTCATGATCGCGCCGCTGCCAAACAAGTGTGCCTTGCGCTTCGGGTTGGTGGCGGGTGGTGAGGCGAGGTAGCGGTACAGGCCGCGGATGATGCCCTCGGCCGGGGCGTTCCCCATCGGCGGCATCGCGTAGTTCTCGTTGTGGATCGTGAGGTAGTAGAAGACGTGCTCCTGCTCCTCGTACATCCGCCGGATGCCTTCGCGGATGATCACCGCGATCTCGAAGGCAAAGGCGGGATCGTAGCTCAGCAGATTCGGCACGGTATTGGCCACCACCTGGGAGTGGCCGTCCTGGTGCTGCAGGCCTTCACCGTTCAGCGTGGTGCGGCCCGAGGTGCCACCAAGCAGGAAGCCGCGGCACATCATGTCCCCGCAGCTCCAGATCAGGTCGCCGACCCGCTGGAAGCCGAAGATCGAATAGAACACGTAGAACGGGATCGTCGGGATGCCATGGATCGCATAGGCCGTGCCGGCGGCGAGGAATGAGGCCATCGCGCCGGCCTCGCAGATGCCTTCCTGCAGGATCTGGCCGTCGGTGGCTTCGCGATAGGGCATCAGCGTGGTGCTGTCGACCGGCCGGTACTTCTGTCCTTCGGACGAGTAGATGCCGGCCTTGCGGAACAGGGCCTCCATGCCGAAGGTTCGTGCCTCGTCCGGCACGATCGGCACGATGTACCGGCCGAGATCCGGATGGTCCATGAGCTTCGCGAGCATCCGGACAAACGCCATCGTGGTCGACAGGGTCCGTTCCCGGGAGCCATCGAGATGCTCCTGGAACAGCGCGAGCGCCGGTGCCGGGAGCGAGGGGCAGTTCACCTTGCGCCGGGGCCAGCTGCCGCCGAGGGCGTTGCGGTGGTCCATCAGGTAGCGGATCTCGCGGCTGTCATCGGGAGGGCGGTAGAACTCGGCGCGCGCGGCCGCCTCGTCGGAGAGCGGGATGCCGAGCCGCCGGGCGGTCTCCACCCGTTCCTCGACGCTCAGGTTCTTCTTCTGGTGCACGGCATTGGAGCCTTCGTAGCCCTGCATGCCGTAGCCCTTGATGGTCTTGATGAGGATGGCCGTCGGCCGGCCCTCGCTGCGCACGGCGCGTTCGAAGGCGGCGAACACCTTGCGACGGTCGTGCCCGCCGCGCCGGATGCCGCGGATCTCCTCGTCGGACAGGATCTTCATGATGTCCGCCAGCCGTTCGTCAGACCCGTTCCAGTGGGCCCGGACTTCCGGGCCGGTGGACACGGAATACATCTGGTAATCGCCGTCCACGGCACGCTCCATCCGGGCCTGCAGCACGCCGTCGTGGTCGATCGCGAACAGGCTGTCCCATTCGCCGCTCCAGATCACCTTGATGACGTTCCAGCTGGCGCCGCGGAAGTTGCGTTCGAGCTCCTGGATGATCTTGCCGTTGCCGCGCACCGGACCGTCGAG
>CAZMVP010000193.1:0-3965 GCA_964569355.1 uncultured Chromatiaceae bacterium
CGTGGAGGTGAGTGCCTGGCGACTGCCCGCGGGCACGCTCTTCAGCTTCAATGCCTCGGCCGCGAAGCCGGCGGCTGCCAAGACCGGAACCGCCGCGGCCGGCAAGGACGATTCCAGCGGTAACTCCCGGGTCACCGGCAAGGACCCGGCCACGGAGGCAAACGCGATCAATGCCCGGCTGGCCGGCTGGCTCTACTCGCTGCCAGGCTTCAAGGCCGAGCAATTCACGCGGACCATGGAGGAACTGCTGGCACCGAAGTGACCGGCTGATCCGGCCGGCCCGCCGGCGGCCCGCCGGCGACAGGTGCCGTCGTGAAAGATGCCCGTGCCTGCGCTACCCTTCGCGGCGTGAACAAGCATTACCTCGAGCGGATCCTGAAGGCCCGCGTCTACGACGTCGCCATCGAGACCCCGCTGGAACCCGCGCCGCGCCTTTCCGCCCGCCTTGCCAACCACGTGCTGATGAAGCGCGAGGACCTGCAACCGGTCTTCTCGTTCAAGGTGCGCGGCGCCTACAACAAGCTCGCGCAGCTCTCGGCCGAGGAGCAGGCCGTCGGCGTGATCTGCAGTTCCGCCGGCAACCACGGACAGGGCGTCGCGCTTGCCAGCCGGGCACTGGGGATTCGTGCCGTGGTGGTGATGCCCGTGACCACGCCCACGATCAAGGTCGATGCGGTCCGGTCGATGGGCGCGGAAGTGGTGCTCCACGGCATCACCTATGACGATGCCTATGCGAGGGCACAGGAGCTGGTTGCCTCCGAAGGGCTGATCTTCGTCCATCCCTTCGACGATCCGGACGTGATCGCCGGCCAGGGCACGGTGGGCATGGAAATCCTGCGCCAGCAACGCAGCCCGATCGATGCGATCTTCGTGCCGGCCGGTGGCGGCGGCCTGATCAGCGGCGTCGGCCTGTACGTGAAAGCGTTGTATCCGGAAATCCGGGTCATCGGCGTGGAGCCCGAGGAATCGCCGACGATGTACTCCGCGCTCAAGGCCGGCCACCCGGTCGCCCTCGACCGGGTCGGGATCTTCGTCGACGGCGTGGCCGTCAAGCAGGCCGGCGCGGAGCCGTTCCGGATCTGCCAGGAGGTCGTCGACGATGTCATCCTCGTGACCAACGACGAGGTCTGCGCGGCGATCCGCGACGTGTTCGAGGATACCCGCGCGGTGATGGAACCCGCCGGGGCGCTCGCCGTGGCCGGCATCAAGCGGCACGTCGCCGCCACCGGCTGCACCGGGAAGACGCTGGTGGCCATCAACAGCGGCGCCAACATGAACTTCGACCGCCTGCGCTACATCGCCGAGCGCGCCGGCATCGGCGAGAACCGCGAGGCGCTCCTGGCCGTGCAGATCCCGGAAAAGCCCGGCAGCTTCCTCGCCTTCTGCGAGACCATCGGCCAGCGCTACATCACCGAGTTCAACTACCGCTACAGCGACCCGGCGCGAGCCCGGATCTTCGTCGGCGTCGGCCTGACCGGCGGGCTCGAGGAGCGCGCGCAGCTGATCGCCCGGCTGGAAGAGCTCGGCTACCCGGTGTCGGACCTGAGCGACGATGAAGTGGCGAAACTCCACGTGCGGCACATGGTGGGCGGGCTCGCGCCCGGGCTGAAGGACGAACGGCTGTACCGTTTCCAGTTCCCGGAACGGCCCGGCGCGCTGCGCGAGTTCCTGAAGCGGGTCGGCAGCCACTGGAACATCAGCCTGTTCCATTACACCAATCCCGGTTCGGACTATGGCCGGGTATTGGCCGGCTTCCAGGTCGCCGATGCGGAGCTCGGGGCCTTCGTCGACCACCTCGCGTCGACCGGCTACGACTCCTGGGACGAAAGCGCCAACTCCACCTACCGGATGTTCCTGTCCGGCGCCTGATGTCGCATGTCCCGGAGCCTCGGGTGACCATCCAGCCGGAACCGGACGTTCGCCGCGCCATCCTGGCCGACGCCGATGCCGTGGCGGCATTGGCCGCCGAGACCTTCGTCGAGACCTTCGGCCACCTCTACCGCCGCGAGGACCTCCAGGCCTTCCTGCGCGAGCAGCAGGCTCCGGCGAACTACCGGCACGTGCTCCATGATCCGGCCGTGGCGATCTGGCTCGCCACCGACGAGGCCGGTGGCCTCACCGGGTTCGTGACGGCCGGACCCTGCAAGTTGCCCGTACCGAAACGGCCGGCCGCTGCCGGCGAAATCCGCCAGCTCTACCTGCGCGGTTCGGCACAGGGACGCGGCCTCGGCACGCGGCTCCTGAACCTTGGCCTCGACTGGCTCGCCGATCGGGCGTTCAGCCCGCTCTACATCGGGGTCTGGTCCGGCAACCACGGCGCGCAACGCCTCTATGGGCGGCACGGCTTCCGGAAGATCGCCGAGTACGACTTCCCGGTGGGCGGACACCTCGACCGGGAGTTCATCCTGCAACGCGGGTAGTGCCGCGGGCCGGACTATGACTCCCGGCCGAATCCCGCCTTGCATGCCGGGCAGTCGGACGCCTTGAACAGCGGCCCGTACAGCCGCCCGTCGAGTGCAGCGGACCAGAACCAGCGGTTGCGGCACTTCGGGCAGGTGATGAACCAGATGCCGAAGGCATAGCCGACCACGACGATGATCGTGCCCAGCGTCCATGAGGTGCGCAGGGCCGGCCACAGTGGTGCAAAACTGCCGTACAGCATCAGCGCGATGGCGAGATACAGCTTCCACGCCTGGCCCGTCCGGCCGATGACCGAGTTGTCCAGCATTCACCCTCCCGACAATGCCTGTTTGGCTGCCTTGGGCAGCCGCTTTATTTCCGCTTCGCGCCGCAAGGCCGCGCCACGGTCCGCAGCCGGTTCCCGGTAAACGAGGACCACCGGGCGCCGGGCCCGCGTGTAGGCCGCGCCGGTGCCGGCATTGTGCTGCGCCACCCGCCGGTCCGGGTCGCGGGCAATGCCGGTATACAGGGAGCGGTCGGCACAGCGCACGATGTAGACATGCCATCCAGCCGTCATCACTGCAGTGCCTGCGGAGCCGGACCTTGTTGGTATCGACATGGTATTGGTCCGGAACCTGGCGGCGTGAGCTTAGCGGACTTTGCCCGGCTCAGGCAAAGCCGCCGGCACCGATCCGGGCAATCTTGGCCCGCTGCGGCAGCCGGTAGAAGGTCCGGAGTTCGCGGAGCATCCCCGGCGGGAAATGCGGGCGCGGATAGCGCGACTCGAGGCCGGCGCAGTACCGCGCGGCCAGCATGGCCGCGGTCTGGTAGCGCTCGGTGGCGGCGTCATCAAGTCCGTCCGCCGGCCTCGTGTCATCGAAGAGCCGCCGGATCAACGGGGCGCCGAGCGAAGTGCCGGGCTGGTTCCCCAGCAGCTGGCGGGTACTGACGTACTTGTCGACCTCGGCCTGCAATTCCAGCTCCAGCAGCGTCACCTGCTTGTCGACGGCGGCATTCCACGCGAGGTAATGGAAGTGGCTGATTCCCTCGAGCAGCGTCCAGTAGTCCGCCAGGTTGCCGGCGGACAACTGCCGGCGCGGATCCGCCTCGGCCAGCCGGGCCAGTACCGCCCGATCGATGTACAGGGCGAGGCTGATGCCGTCGTCGTCCTCCAGGACGAGCAGCTGCTCGTCGGCGGCCTGCCGGCCCGCCGCGCCGGCCAGCGCCGGCAGCAACGCCCGGTCCGTGACCAGGTAGTCCCGGACATCCTGCGCAATGACCGCGTCATAGAGCCGGCCAAGCTGCTGCTGGATGGCCGGGAGAAGGGCGGAGGAATGGCCTGCCGGTTGCGCCGCCATCCGCTGCGGGCCAGTGCCCTAATGCGCGCGCGACAGGCCGGCCTGCCGGCTTGGCTGGATGCCCAGCTGGCGGAGCAGCCGGGCGGAACGCGGGCTGCCCGTGGTCAACCAGGTTTCGTACAGCCGCAGCACGTTCCGGTCGCCGCCCTCCCGCGCGGCATAACGCGCATCGCCCAGCACCTCGTTGAGCACATCGACCACCTCGGC
>CAZMVP010000194.1:0-3933 GCA_964569355.1 uncultured Chromatiaceae bacterium
ACGGATACGAGATGGTCAAGCTGGAGATCGACGGCAGGGAAGTCGAGGTACCCGAGGGCAGCATGCTGATGCACGCGGCCGACAAGCTCGACATCTACGTGCCGCATTTCTGCTACCACAAGAAGCTGTCGATCGCGGCCAACTGCCGCATGTGCCTGGTCGAGGTCGAGAAGGCGCCCAAGCCGCTGCCCGCCTGCGCCACGCCGGTGAGCAACGGCATGAAGGTGTTCACCCGTTCCGACATGGCGGTGCGCGCGCAAAAGGGCGTGATGGAGTTCCTGCTGATCAACCATCCGCTCGATTGCCCGGTGTGCGACCAGGGCGGCGAGTGCCAGTTGCAGGACCTCTCGGTCGGCTACGGCTACTCGGCTTCGCGCTTCGAAGAGCGCAAGCGCGTGGTGTACCGCAAGGAGATGGGGCCGCTCATCTGCGCCGACGAGATGACGCGCTGCATCCATTGCACCCGTTGCGTGCGCTTCGGCCAGGAGATCGGCGGCATCATGGAACTCGGCATGCCCAACAAGGGGGAATTTGCCGAAATCATGAGCTTCGTGGGGCGTTCGGTCGACTCCGAGCTGTCGGGCAACATGATCGACGTGTGCCCGGTGGGTGCGCTCACCAGCCGGCCGTTTCGCTTCACCGCGCGCACCTGGGAGTTGTCGCGGCGCAAGTCCATCGCCGCACACGACTCGCTCGGTTCGAACATCGTGGTCCAGATCAAGAGCGATCGCGTCATGCGCGTGGTGCCGCTGGAAAACGAGCCGGTCAACGAGTGCTGGCTCTCCGATCGTGATCGCTGGTCCTACGAGGGCCTGAACAGCGACGATCGGCTGCTCTCGCCGATGATCCGCCAGGACGGCCAGTGGCGCGAGGTCGACTGGCCGGTCGCGCTCGACTACGCCGCCCATGCGATCCGCACCGTGCGCGCGCAGCAGGGCGCGCAGGCGTTGGGCGCGCTCGGCTCCGGCCAGGGCACCGTCGAGGAACTGCACCTGCTGGGCCGGCTGATGCGCGGCCTGGGCAGCGACAACGTCGACTTCCGGCTGCGCCAGCTCGATTTTTCCGCCGATGCCGCTCGCGCCGGCGTGCCGTGGCTGGGCATGGCCATCCAGGACGTCGATACGCTCGATCGCCTGTTGCTGGTGGGCTCGTTCCTGCGCAAGGATCACCCGCTGTTTGCCGCGCGCGTGCGCCAGGCGGTCAAGCGCGGCGCGCAGGTTTCGATCGTGCACGCGGCCGACGACGACCTGTTGATGCCGCTTGCGCACAAGGCCATCGTGGCGCCCTCGCAGTGGCCGCAGGCGCTGGCCGAGTTGCTGGCGGCGCTGCTGCAACTGCGCGAGCAGGCGAGCCCGGGAAGCTCGGCGGCGCTGTTGCCGGGCGCCCTGCGCGAGGCCCTGCAGCACGATCTGGCGGACGTGCGCCCGGGCGAGGCCGCGCGCGCCATGGCCGCCGGCCTGGCCTCCGGCAATCGTCGCGCGGTGCTGCTGGGCAACGCCGCCGTGCAGCATCCGGCGTATGCCCGGATCGCCCGCCTGGCGCAGGCGATCGCCGCCGTGATCGATGCGCGCTTCGGGCAGGTCGGCGACAGCGCCAATGCCGTCGGCGGTTACCTGGCGGGCGCGGTGCCCTCCAACGGCGGGCTCGACGCCCGCGCCATGATCGAGCAGCCGCGCAGCCTGTACCTGCTGATGGGCAACGAACTCGAACTCGACCACGCCCTGCCGGCGGCCGCGCGCGCGGCGCTGGCCGGCGCCGAATCGGTGATCGCGCTCACCAGCTATTGCTCGCCCGAACTGGCCGAACTTGCCGATTGCCTGCTGCCGATCGGCCCCTTCACCGAAACCGCCGGCACCTTCGTCAACTGCGAAGGGCGCGTGCAGAGCTTCAACGGCGTGGTGCGCCCGGCCGGGCAGGCACGTCCAGCATGGAAGGTGCTGCGCGTGCTGGGCAACCTGCTGGAACTGCCCGATTTCGACTACGACAACCCGGAAGCGGTGCGTGCCGATGCCTTGCCGGCCGAACTGTCGGCGCAACTGGACAACGCGCTCGGGCAGGCCGCGGCGAACGAAGCGGCCGCCTTGCCCGCGGGCGCGCTCGAGCGGCTGGCCGAGGTGCCGATCTACGCCGGCGATCCGATCGTGCGTCGCGCGGCGAGCCTGCAGCAGACCCGCGACGCACGCCCGGCACGCGCGCGCATGAATGCTCCGACCATCGCCCGGCTCGGCCTGGAAGCGGGCCTCGCGGTGCGCGTCACGCAGTCGCTGGGCGGCATCGAGGGCCAGGCGCTGCTCGAACTCGAGTGCGACGACACGCTGGCCGATGGCGTGGTGCGCATTGCCGCCGCGCAGCCGGGAACCGCCGCACTGGTGGCCGGCTTCGGTGCGGTCTCGCTGGCAAGGGCCTGAACATGAACGGGATGCTCGATGGCGTGACCAACTGGGGCGAGGGCACCCTGGGCCTGGCCTGGCCGGTCGTCTGGGGCCTGGTGAAGATCGTCGTGATCCTGGTTCCGGTGCTCCTGTGCGTGGCGTACCTGACGTACTGGGAGCGCAAGATGATCGGCTACATGCACTTGCGCCTGGGCCCGAACCGGGTCGGCCCGAAGGGCTGGCTGCAGCCGATCGCCGATGCCCTGAAGCTGATCTTCAAGGAGATCATCGTGCCCTCGCAGGCCAGCAGGGGCCTCTACCTGCTCGGGCCGGTGCTGACGATCATGCCCGCGATGGCCGCCTGGGCGGTGATTCCCTTCGGCCCCGAACTGGTGCTGGCCAACGTCAACGCCGGCTTGCTGCTGCTGCTGGCGATCACCTCGATCGAGGTCTACGGCATCATCATCGCCGGCTGGGCCTCGAACTCGAAATACGCCTTCCTGGGCGCCATGCGCGCCTCGGCCCAGATGTTGTCCTACGAGCTGGCGATCGGCTTCTGCATGGTGGTCGTGCTGATGGTCTCGGGCAGCCTGAACATGCTCGACATCGTCACCGGCCAGGGCCAGGGCTGGTTCGCCTCGCGCGGCGTGAACTTCCTGTCCTGGAACTGGTTGCCGCTGCTGCCGATCTTCGTGGTCTACGTGGTGTCGGCAGTGGCCGAGACCAACCGCCACCCGTTCGACGTGGTCGAGGGCGAATCCGAGATCGTCGCCGGGCACATGGTCGAGTATTCGGGCATGGGCTTCGCGGTGTTCTTCCTGGCCGAGTACGCCAACATGATCCTGCTCTCGGCGCTGGCCTCGATCATGTTCCTGGGAGGCTGGTACCCGCCGATCGACTCGGTGGTATTCAACTGGATCCCGGGCTGGTTGTGGCTCGGCATCAAGACCTTCCTGGTGGTGTCGATGTTCATCTGGTCGCGGGCGACCTTCCCGCGCTATCGCTACGACCAGATCATGCGGCTGGGCTGGAAGATCTTCATCCCGGTGACGCTGGTCTGGCTGGTTCTGGTGGCCATCTGGATCCAGACGCCCTGGAACATCTGGAAATGACGGGCACGAGGAGCTGAGGATGTCAGCGGTCAGGGAGTTCTTCTCGAGTTTCATGCTGCGCGAGATGCTGCAGGGCCTGCGCATCACCGGCCGGTACTTTTTCGCGCGCAAGATCACGCTGCAATACCCCGAGGAGAAGACGCCGCAGTCGCCGCGCTTTCGCGGACTGCTGGCGCTGCGCCGCTACCCCAATGGCGAAGAACGCTGCATCGCCTGCAAGCTGTGCGAGTCGGTGTGCCCGGCCATGGCGATCACCATCGAGTCCGCGGCGCGCGAGGACAACACGCGACGCACCACCCGCTACGACATCGACCTGATCAAGTGCATCTATTGCGGCTTCTGCGAGGAAAGCTGCCCGGTCGATTCGATCGTCCTGACGCACGTCCTGGAGTTTCACGGCGAGAAGCGCGGCGACCTGTACTTCACCAAGGAGATGCTGCTCGCGGTGG
>CAZMVP010000195.1:0-3911 GCA_964569355.1 uncultured Chromatiaceae bacterium
GAGATCAATGCCGCCTGCCGGCAGGTCGTGTCGCGCAACGGGCTGAAGAGCGCCTACATCCGCCCGGTGGTGTACCGGGGCTATGGCGAGATCGGCGTCGTGCCGAAGCCGGAGCATCCGGTCGAGATGGCGGTTGCCGCCTGGGAATGGGGGGCATACCTCGGACCCGAGGCGCTCGAACGCGGCGTCGATGTCTGCGTGTCGTCGTGGCAGCGCGTGGCGCCGAACACGATTCCTGCCATGGCCAAGGCCGGCGGCAATTACCTGTCGAGCACCCTGGTCGGTTTCGAGGCACGTGATCGCGGTTTCGCCGAAGGCATCGCACTCAGCGCCGATGGCACCGTCAGCGAGGGCGCCGGGGAAAACCTCTTCCTGGTGCGCGACGGCGTGCTCATCACGCCGCCGGCCACGGCCTCCATCCTGCTCGGCATCACGCGCGACAGCATCATGGTGCTGGCACGCGAGATGGGCATCGAGGTCCGCGAGCAGGTGGTGCCGCGCGAGATGCTCTACGTTGCCGACGAAATCTTCATGACCGGCACGGCGGCCGAGATCACGCCGGTGCGGTCGGTTGACCGGCTGGCCGTCGGCCACGGCACCCGCGGACCGGTCACCAAGGCCCTCCAGGAAGCATTTTTTGGCCTCTTCAGCGGCCGCACGACGGACCGCTGGGGCTGGCTGGAGCCACTATGAGCGCGAAATCCCTGTTCGAAAAGGTCTGGGAGGACCATATCGTCGTCCCGGAGTCGGCCGATGCGCCTGCGGTCCTCTACATCGACCTGCACCTGACGCACGAGGTCACCACGCCGGAAGCCTTCACGGTGCTGCGCAATCGCGGCCTGCGGGTGCGAAGGCCGGATCTCACGCTGGCCACGCTCGACCATTCCACGCCCACGGTGCCGGTGCACTCCGACGAGGAACTCGACCGGGCCGCCACGCCGGCTGCGGCCGCGCAGATCCGCCAGATGATCGAGAACTGCCAGGAGTTCGACATCGAGCTCCTGGGCTTCGACAGCGACCGGCGCGGCATCGTCCATATCATCGGCCCGGAACTCGGCATCACGCAGCCGGGCAAGACCATCGTCTGCGGTGACAGCCACACGAGCACCCATGGCGCCTTCGGCGCCCTGGCCTTCGGCATCGGCACGACGGAAGTTGGCCATGTGCTGGCCACGCAGTGCCTCTTGCAGCGCCGCCCGAAGACGCTGGCGGTCAATGTGGAAGGCCAGCTCAAGCCCGGCGTGACGGCCAAGGACATCATCCTCGCCGTGATCGGCAGGATCGGCGTGAATGGCGGCACCGGCCATGTCATCGAATACCGCGGCAGCACCATTCGCAGCCTGGACATGGAGCAGCGCATGACGATCTGCAACATGTCGATCGAGGCCGGCGCGCGGGCCGGCATGATCGCCCCCGACGACACGACCTTCGAGTACCTGAAGGGCCGGCCGATGGCGCCGGCCGGTCGCGACTGGGATGCCGCCGTGGCGCGCTGGCGCCGACTGCCGTCAGACCCGGGCACGGTCTTCGACCGCGAAGTTTCCATCGATGCCGCCACGCTCACCCCGATGGTGACCTTCGGCACCAACCCGGGGATGGTCGTGCCGATCGACGGATCGGTGCCGGCTTCCGGCGATGCCAGCTTCAAGAAGGCACTGGACTACATGGGGCTGGCCGGGAACAGGCCCATGATGGGCGTGCCGGTGGACGTCGTCTTCATCGGCAGCTGCACCAACGCACGGTTGTCCGACCTGCGCCAGGCGGCTCACCTGATGCAGGGCCGGAAAGTCGCCAGCACGGTGCGCATGCTGGTCGTGCCAGGTTCGGCCCAGGTCAAGCAGGCCGCCGAGGCCGAGGGCCTGGACAAGGTCTTCCTGGCCGCCGGCGCCGAGTGGCGCGAGGCCGGCTGCTCGATGTGCCTCGGCATGAACGGGGATATCGTCGGTCCGGGCCAGCTCTGCGTCAGCACCAGCAACCGGAATTTCGAAGGCCGCCAGGGCCCGGGTGCGCGCACCGTGCTCGCGAGCCCGCTGACGGCCGCCGCCTCCGCCATCGCGGGCAAGGTGGTCGATCCCCGGACCATCCTCGATCCCTGAGACAACATCCATGCAAAAGATCTCTGTCATCACATCGCGCACCGTCGTGCTGCCGCAGGCGGACGTCGACACCGACCAGATCGTTCCGGCCCGCTTCCTGACCACCACGAGCCGCGAGGGCATGGGCGATGCGCTGTTCGCCGACTGGCGCTATGACAACCAGGGCCGGCTCAAGCCCGATTTCGTGCTGAACCGTCCCGAGGCGAAGGGCTGCTCGATCCTCGTGGCAGGCAACAACTTCGGTTGCGGATCCTCGCGCGAACACGCGCCCTGGGCTCTGGTCGACTTCGGGATCCGCGCAGTCATCAGCACCCAGATCGCCGACATCTTCCGCGGCAATTCGCTGAAGAACGGCCTGGTCCCGGTCATCGTCGACGCGGCGACATGGGGCTGGCTGGCGGAGCATCCGGGTGCCGAGGTCACGGTCGACGTGGCGGCTGGTGAACTGAAGTTGCCCGATGGCCGCAGCGCCCCATTCCCGCTGGACAGCTTTGCCCGCTACTGCCTGTTGAACGGCGTGGACCAGCTGGGCTACCTGCTCAAGCAGGATGCAGCCATCACGCGCTTCGAGAACTCCCGTCCGTGGAAGCCCTGATCGGCGTCCTGGCCGGTGACGGCATCGGCCCGGAAGTCACCGCCGAAGCGGTTCGCGTGCTGCGTGCCGTGGGTGAGCGCCATGGTCACCGCTTCAGTTTCCGCGATGGCCTGATCGGCGGCTGTGCCATCGACGCGCATGGCACGCCCTTCCCTCCCGCCACCGAAAAACTGTGTGCCGAGGCCGATGCCGTGCTGCTCGGCGCGGTGGGCGACCCGCGCTGGAATGATCCGTCGGCGCCGGTGCGGCCAGAGCAGGGTTTGCTGGCCCTGCGGTCGGCCATGGGCGTGTTTGCCAACCTCCGGCCGGTGGCCACGCATCCGGTGCTGTACGGGAACTCCCCGTTGAAGCCCGAGCGCCTGCAGGGCGTGGACATCCTCGTGGTTCGCGAACTGACCGGCGGGATCTATTTCGGTCACCGCGAGCGAACCGCGGACCGCGCTTCCGACGTGTGCACCTACACTCGCCCGGAGATCGAACGGCTGTTGCGCCTGGGCGGCCAGCTCGCCATGCAGCGCCGGCGCCGGATTGCCTCGGTGGACAAGGCCAATGTCCTCGATACCTCGCGCCTGTGGCGCTCGATCGCGACCGAGCTCTATGCCCGCGAGTTTCCCGGGATCCGCCTCGAGCACGTGCTGGTGGACGCGGCGGCGATGCACCTGCTGTCCCGCGCCGCGGATTTCGACGTGATCGTGACGGAGAACATGTTCGGCGACATCCTGACCGATGAGGCTTCCATGCTGACGGGCTCGCTCGGCATGCTGCCCTCGGCCTCGCTGGGGGCCGGCTCGCGCGGCCTGTACGAGCCGATCCACGGCTCTGCGCCGGACATCGCCGGGCAGGACAAGGCGAATCCCTGCGGGACGATCCTGAGCGCGGCCCTGCTGCTGCGCCATTCACTGGGCCTCGAGACGGAAGCCCGGGCCATCGAGTCCGCGGTCCTCGCCGCCCTCGAGGCCGGAGAGCGGACGGCCGACGTCGCCGCCCGCACGGGCAGCCCGATCGGCACGCGGGCCATGGGCCAGGCCATCCTCGACCGGCTCGGCTGAGCCCAGGCCCCGATCCCGGGGCCGTCCAGCGCCTGAGGCCCCCACGCCGGCACATACGGCTTGCAAGCGTTGCTCGTCTGCATTAATGTACTAACGCATTAGTACGATTGATGACCCAAGTTGACCGCCCCATGAAGGAACACCGCATCCTCAATGCCCGGAACGAGGCAG
>CAZMVP010000196.1:0-3894 GCA_964569355.1 uncultured Chromatiaceae bacterium
CCCAGACCCATGGCGTCGTGCTCGGCGACGACAACCCCGACGGCCGGCAGCCGGCCGAACAGCGAGCCACCGGCTAGCGGGAATGGGTCCAGGCGGCCGGCAACGTGCCCGGCATCACACTCTCCCGGCTTCCGTTCCGGCATTCCCGCCACGACATAACAGAACGAGACATGGGTCATTTACGGCCTGGCCGGCAAAATGATTTCCTGCCGTTTGCCGAAAACCCGCGCTAGCGCGCCAGTCATCGCAGGACGTCAGGGCCCACAACATGCGCCGAACGCGCCGACCCGCTTCAGCTTCCCACGCCAGTCCCGTGCTTCGCGGCGCCATCCGCCGGTTGATCGATCCCCGGCACCTGACTGCGTCCATGCTCGCGGGATCCCTGCTGCTGGTTTCGACCCAGCCGGCCTCGGCCCTGGCCATTGGCGAGTTGAGCCTGCATTCCCGGCTCGGGCAGCGACTGTCCGCCACGATACCGGTGCGCCTCGACGCGGGAGAAGCGCTGCGCGACGGGTGCGTACTTCCCGACTTTGCCTCATCCGGCCTGCCGGGGTCGGGACTGGCCGGCGTTCCCGGCGTTGCCGTCGACGCTCCCGAGGCGGCTGGCGCCGGCACCTACGAGCTCAAGGTGGGCAGCACCGAACCGCTCTACGAACCCATGTATGCGCTTACGCTGCGCATCAATTGCCCGGGTGTACCGACCATGGTCCGCCAATTCGTGCTGATGCTCGACCTGCCCGGCGTGGCAGCGGCCACGGGCTCGGCCTCACCCGCGGCGACGACTGCCCCGATCCAGTTGCCGGCCGCCAGCGGCGCAGCCGCCACGACCGTGGGCACGCAAGCCATCGCTCCGGCACAACCGCGTGCGGCCACGGCTCCGATACCCGCCGGGTCGCGCTATCGCGTGGCCCAAGGCGACACGTTGTCATCCATCGCCGCGCGGGTCCGCGATCGCGGGGTGTCGCTGTGGGCATTCGCCGATGCGATCCAGGCCGCCAACCCGGCGGCATTCATCCACGGCGATGCCAACCTGATCAAGCTCGGCAGCGAAATCACGATTCCGGTACCGACGGCGCGTGCCGCCGATTCCCCGGCAACGCATGCGCCAACGCCCGCACCGGCTGCAACGCCCGCGGTCCAGGCCTCCGCAGCCCCGGCGGACACGACTCCCGTGGCAGCAGTCCCCGCCACCGCCGTTGAAGCGCCCACGATCGCGCCGGCCATCACTTCGCCCCCCGAACAGGCAATCGCGGAACAGCCGACCCCCTCGCCCACCAACACCAGCACTGCACCATCAATCGTCAACACCACGCCAGCGGCCGCGGGAGCAACAAAAGCCGCACCGGCAGCGGATACCGCCGATGCTACCCGGCCCAGTCCCTTCCTGGCCGCCGGCGCCGGAATCATCTTCGGCCTGCTGGTGAGCGTGCTGTTGTGGTTGCGCGCCCGGCTGCCGGCGCGGCACAAGCCGGCCGCCATCCGCACCGGCAGCGCAACGCCTGCGGCAGCCGGACCGGCTACCACCGGTTCCCTCGGCACGATTCCCGTGGCGATCAATCCCCGCGACGAGGAGCCCGGGCTCACCGTGTCCTGGTCCGAAGGGCCGGTCGATGACGCCCTGGCGGCCGAATTTGCCGATGCTCCCGCGGCAACGCCCGGCCATCCGGTTACCGGCGACACCGATCCCGGGCACCTGCTGACCGATACCGACGGCGCCGGCGCATACACTCCGGCACCGGCCGGCGATGACATCACCTCCGAGCTCGAGGAACTCTTCGACAGCACCGACACCACCATCCAGAAGCGCCTCGAAGCCGAGAAGCTGGCTGCGGTACGTGCCGCCGCCGAGAATGAACCGACGGTGGCCGTCGACGCACTGGAGCAACCCGATGACCTGTTCAACATCGGCCGCACCGATGGATCCCTGGCAGGCAGCACGGTCGATTTCCTGATCGGTGAACTGCGTGCCGCCGACGAAGCCGCCGACAACGCGACCGTGGAGCAGCCCCGGCCGGCACCCGGCAGCCAGCCGGCCAGCGAGAAGACCGTCGACATCCACGCGCTCTCGGCGCAGATCAGCGCCAAGAACCCGCAGGCACAGACACTGGTTGAAGCCTTGAGCCTGCTGGAGCGTGACTACGAGAACGAGCTGACGGCGAGCCAGGTGATGGACCTGTCTGCCGTGCGCGACGCCCTCGGTGGAGACGACGAACCCACGCAGATCCGCGAGACGCAGATCAGCGACCGTCGCCGGAAGACGCGCTAGGCCACCACGGCCGAGATCCGGTCGACCTTCCGCCAGCCGCGCGGCAGGACACTGCCGCGCTGGCTGCGCGAACCCAGGTAATCCTTCAGGTCCGCGGGTTTCAGCGTCATCGTGCGCTGGTTCGCGTAAAGCAGCAGGGACTGCTCCGGCGCCAGCACGGCAATGCCGATCATCTTCTCCTCGCCGGCGGCGAACTTCCGCGTCGGGATGCCGAAGAGCTTGTTGCCCTTGCCACGCGGCAGCTCGGGCAGCTCGGCCGCCGGGAACACCAGCAGTCGCCCGTCCGAGTTCAGCGCCGCCACCAGCAACTTGCCGGGGAACGGGCCGGCCGGCACCGGCACCGGAATCAACACATCGCCACCGTCGGGCACGCGCAGGCAGGCCTTGCCCGCCCGGTTCCTCGAGTGCAACTCACCCAACGCCACGAAGAAGCCGTAGCCGGCATCGCTCGCCAGCAGCCAGCGCTGCTCCGGATCCCCGAGCAGCACGCCGCGGAAGCCTGCCCCGGCCGCCGGATTGAGCCGGCCGGTCAGCGGCTCGCCCTGGCCACGGGCCGACGGTAGCGTGTGCGCCGGCAGGCAATAGGCCCGGCCTGCATTGTCGAGGAACACCGCGGTCTGGGTGCTCTTGCCCGTCGCTGACGCCAGGTAACCATCGCCCGACTTGTAGTTCAGCGCCGCCGGATCGATGTCGTGGCCCTTCGCCGCCCGCACCCAGCCGCTGGTCGACAGCACCACCGTGATGGGCTCGCTGCTCACCAGTTCGGTCTCGGCCAGGGCCTGCGCAGCCTCCCGCTCCACGATGGCCGTGCGGCGCTTGTCCCCATGTTTCTCCGCCAGTGCCAGCAACTCGTCACGGATCAGGGTTTTCAGCTTTGCCGCGGACTTCAGGATCTCGCGAAGGCTGTCGCGCTCGCGGGCCAGGTCCTTCTGCTCGGCCCGGATCTGGATCTCCTCGAGTTTCGCCAATTGGCGCAACCGCAGGTTCAGGATGGACTCGGCCTGGATGTCGGTGATGCCGAAGCGCTTGATCAGCACGTCCTTCGGGCGGTCTTCCCGGCGAATGATCCGGATCACCTCGTCGATGTTCAGGAAGGCGATCAACAGGCCATCGAGGATGTGCAGCCGGTCCTCCACCCTGGCGAGCCGGAACTCGAGGCGCCGGCGGACCGTGGTGGTGCGGAACTCGAGCCACTCGGCGAGCAGGGACTTGAGGTCGCGCACCGCCGGACGCCCGTCGAGCCCGATCACGTTGAGGTTCACGCGCAGCGTTCGCTCGAGGTCGGTCGTGGCGAACAGGTGGCTCATCAGTGCATCGACGTCCACCTTGCCCGACTTCGGCGTGATCACGAGCCGGGTCGGGTTCTCGTGGTCGTATGGCTGAAACGCCAGCGGCGGCTCGAATGACGCCTCGGTCGGCCCGTCGCCCGGCCGCGCGGTGAGGCTGGCGTAGGTCGTGAACGCGCCGTCGGCCGGAGTCGCCCGGAGATGCAGCGTCGCCTCGGCCGCCGGGACGGTGCCGCGGACGGTGACGGTTCCGGAGCCGCGGGCCGGGACGGTCAGCGCGTCGGCGGACAGTTCGACGGGCAACTCCGCCCCAAACTTGGTGCCGAGGCTGTAGCGCCCCGT
>CAZMVP010000197.1:0-3873 GCA_964569355.1 uncultured Chromatiaceae bacterium
GCGCTCTGCGGCAGGCCGTGCGGACCGAAGTGCAACGTCGCCAAGGCGCAACTCGTGGCCAGCGTCAGCAGGAACCCGCCGAGGCGGGTGGCCAGGATGCGGCGGTCGACCGGGCCGGCGGTCCTGCGGGCCGTGAAGATGATCCATCCGGCGAGGAACATCATCGCCGGGAACAGCAGTGATGGCGCACCGAACAGGCTGTAGGCGACGTCGGCAAACCACGCGCCGATGGCGCCGATCTGGTTCTGGATCGGCGCACCGTTTCCGGTGTGGCTGAAGCCGGGGTCGCTCGTGCTGTAGGTAAGCAGGGCCACGAGCATGATGAGCGCGATGGCACCCAGCACCCAGAGCGCCGCCTCGCGCACGACGTGCGTCAGCGGCGCCGCCAGCCCGCGGCTTTCGATTCCGACAGCTCTACCCACCGTGCTTCCCGCAACGCCTGCCGCCCGGCGGATCGGGCGGCCCAAGTCCATTTAAAGGAGTGGCCATATTACATGGCTTGGACGCCAGCGTGAACGATCGCCTAAACTCCGCCCGTGGCTCCAGCACTGCATTCGCGCCTGATCATCCTCGGTTCCGGACCAGCCGGATACACGGCTGCCGTCTATGCCGCGCGGGCCAACCTGGATCCGCTGCTGATCACTGGCCTCGAACCCGGTGGCCAGCTCATGAACACTACCGATGTCGACAACTGGCCCGGCGGCGCCGAAGGCCTGCAGGGCCCCGCCCTGATGGCGGACCTCCGCGAACACGTGGAACGACTGGGTGTCAGCGGAGTCCTGGACCAGATCGTGTCCGTCGACCTCGGCACCCGGCCCTTCCAGCTCCGCGGTGAATCGCAGGCCTATACCTGTGATGCGCTGATCATTGCCACCGGTGCCTCCGCTCGCTACCTCGGGCTGCCCTCGGAACAGTCATTCCGCGGCAAGGGCGTGTCGGCCTGCGCCACCTGCGACGGCTTCTTCTACCGGGGCAAGCCGGTGGCGGTGGTGGGAGGTGGCAATACCGCGGTCGAGGAAGCCCTGTACCTGTCGAACCTTGCCTCGCATGTCACGCTGATCCACCGGCGGGACAAGCTGCGTGCCGAGAAAATGTTGCAGGACAAGCTGCTCGGGCGCACCGGCGGTGCCGGCAACATGACCGTGCACTGGAACCATGCGGTGGACACCGTGCATGGCGACCATACCGGCGTCACCGGCGTGCAGATCCGCTCGACCACCGATCCGGATGCGGTGCAGACGCTCGATGTCAGCGGGCTGTTCATCGCCATCGGCCATGACCCGAACACGGCGCTCTTCAAGGGCCAGCTGGAACTCGACAAGGGCTACATCCGCGTGCGGACGGGGTCGGCGGGCGGTGCCACCGCCACCAGCGTGCCCGGCGTCTTCGCGGCCGGCGACGTGGCGGACAGCATCTACCGGCAGGCCATCACGTCCGCAGGGTCCGGCTGCATGGCCGCCCTCGACGCGGAAAAGTACCTGGACAGCCTGAACGCGTGACCCGCACGAGCGTGCCCGACCGTGCGCCTTGAAGTCATCCGCGACCTCGCCACCGTTGCCGCCGCGGACTGGAACGCACTGCATGGCACCGAGTACCCCTTCCTTCGGCACGAATTCCTGCAGGCGCTCGAGGCCACCGGTTGCGTAGGTGGGCGCTCGAGCTGGGAGCCGCATCATCTGCTGCTGCGCGATGCCGACGGCAGCCTCGCCGGCGCCCTGCCCCTCTATCGCAAGCTGAGCTCCTACGGCGAGTTCGTCTTCGACTGGGCTTGGGCCGATGCCTATCGCCGGGCAGGCCTCAACTACTTCCCCAAGCTCGTGTCCGCCGTGCCGTTTACGCCGGCCACGGGCCCGCGGTTGCTGATCGCCCCCGGCCGGCCCCGGGCGGATATCGCAAGCCGGCTGACCAGCGGTGCGATCGAGCTGGCCGAACGGCTGGAGGCCTCTTCGGTGCACGTGCTGTTCCCGGTTGACGGGGAGATCGCCGCCTGGACCGCCGCGGGCTTCATGCTGCGCAAGGACTGCCAGTTCCACTGGCACAACCGCGGCTATGCCGACTTCGAGGCTTTCCTCGCCGGATTCACCGCCGGGAAGCGCAAGAAGGTGCACCGTGAACGACGCCGCGTGGCCGAGGCCGGCATCACGTTCAAGCATCTCGCCGGCGGCGATATCGACGCCCGCCTGTGGCACCGCCTGATGCCGCACTACGCCGATTCCTTCCGGCGGCGCGGTCGCGAGCCCTACCTGAACGAGGCTTTCTTCAAGCGCCTGGCCGACACCTTGCCCGACAGCCTGCTCGTGATCGTCGCGTACCTGCACGGCGAGCCGGTAGCCACGGCCATCTGTTATCGCAGCGCGACCACGCTCTATGGCCGGTACTGGGGCAGCACGGGCGGGTTCCACAGCCTGCACTTCGAGACCTGCTACTACCAGGGCATCGACTACTGCATCGCGCACGGGCTCGCGACCTTCGAGCCGGGCACGCAGGGCGAACACAAGATCAGCCGCGGCTTCGTTCCCACCGAAACCCATTCCGCGCACTGGCTCTCGGACCCCCGCTTTGCCCGGGCCATCGACCAGTACCTCGACCGCGAGCGCACCCACATCGACGAGTACATGGCGGTGGCGGGCGAGCATGTCCCGTACCGCAAGGGCGGGGCCGGCGATGACGACAGACTTCGCGACACCTGATGCGGCGGAATGCCGGATGATCGAGCTGCACCACCTGAGGCCCGGCGATCCGCCCGATGCGTTCCCGGATCCTTCGCTCGCCGCCGTGGAACCCAATGGCCTGCTCGCCATTGGCGGCGACCTCGAACCGGCGCGCCTGCTTGCCGCCTAGGCCCGCGGGATTTTCCGGGGTTACGAGGCAGGCCAACCGAGCGTGGGGGGTTCCCCCTACCGGGGGGCCATCGTGGGGCCCGCGCGACTGCACATCTCGCGCAGCCTGCGCCGCACGCTGCGGCGAAACCACTTCCGGGTCTCCATCGACCTGGCGTTCAATGCCGTGGTCGCGGCCTGTGCGGAGACGCGCCGTGCCTCGGGCACGTGGATCACGGCCGAGATGCAGGCTGCCTATGGGCAGCTCCACGAGCTCGGCCACGCCCACGCGATCGAGGTCTGGCAGGAGTCGACGCTGGTCGGTGGCGTGTATGGCGTGGTGCTGGGGCAGGTGTTCTTCGGCGAATCGATGTTCAGCCTGGCCGATGATGCGTCGAAGGTTGCATTGGTGTGGTTGGCACACCTCGCGGACAGCCACGGACTGCGGCTGATCGACTGCCAGGTGCCAAATCCCCATCTGGCGTCGCTCGGCAGTGAACTCTTGCCGCGGACCGAGTTCATGGAATGCCTCGATCAGCTGATCCCCGGCGATGGTTCCCGCCGGGCATGGCGCCACGATCCGGAGTCGACAGCGGGACTTGGCGCTTCCGGGATTGACCGGGTTCCCTTGCGCGACCGGACCAGTTGAACGACAATCGCGGCCCGTTTACCGGAGTCTACATGCCCAAAGAAGAAGCCATCACGATGGATGGGGTCGTCACCGAGACCCTGCCCAACACGACATTCCGGGTCAAGCTGGACAATGGCCATGTCGTGACCGCGCACATCTCGGGAAAGATGCGCAAGCACTACATCCGCATCCTGACCGGCGACCGCGTCACCATCGAGCTGACGCCCTACGACCTGTCGAAGGGCCGCATCACCTTCCGCGCCCGCTGACCTGCCGCCGGCCTCCCTCAGGCCGGGTCCGGGATATGTTCCAGTGACAACGTGGCCGACGTGGCCTCGAGCGCGATGCCGCCGGCCTCGTCGAGCACGATCCGGACATGCCCGCCGTTCACGAGTTCGCCGAAGAGCAGCTTTTCGGCCAGGG
>CAZMVP010000198.1:0-3860 GCA_964569355.1 uncultured Chromatiaceae bacterium
CCGACTACCACTTCCCGGGCAACGTCCGGGAGCTCGAGAACATCCTGGAGCGGGCAGTGGCCTTGAGCGGGGCGCTGATCACGGCCGACGACATCCAGATCCATCGGGTGCTGCATGCCAACAGCGGCCCGTCGCCGGTCGGGCAACCGGCAAGCCAGCCGGTACCGGGGATCCCGGGTACCGGACAGCCGCACCACAGGACCCATGCCGCCGGGACCGTTGCTGGCCACGACGCCGGCCCGGAGGCCGGCTCGCCGCTGCCCTCGCCACTACTTGGGGACCGGCTGGATTCCGTGGAGAGGGAGGCGATCATCGCCGCCCTGAAGCAGCACCGCTACAACAAGACGGCCACCGCCCGGAGCCTCGGCCTGACACTCCGGGCACTGCGCTACCGGATGCAGAAACTGGCGATCGACTGAGGGCGCGCCCGGCAGCACCGGACGCTGCGCGTCACTTTGTGACGCCCTGCGTCCACTGCCCACGGACGGCGCCCGGGCTTATGTCGCAAGGCCTCGACCGGGATCCCGAAAGCCATGGCTTTCCACTGTGAAATCAATGATATGCACGTTGCCCGCCAATGCTGGCACGAAAGCTGCAAAGGGATACCCGCAGACCCACCAGGGTCGCCAAGTTCAGCAACCAACGAGTTTTCAGGCACCAACCAAGGAGATATTGCACATGACGAAGAAGATCCAGCACGGCTTCACGCTCATCGAATTGATGATCGTGGTGGCCATCATCGGCATCCTGGCGGCCATCGCCATTCCGGCCTACCAGGACTACACGATCCGCTCGCAGGTCACTGAAGGCCTGAACCTGGCCAGCGCCGTGAAGACCGGCGTTGCCGAGGTCTTTGCCAACACCGGCGCCTGGCCGGCTGACCTCGATGGTGCCGGTGGCGACACTGCCAACCCGCCGTCCGGCAAGTATGTCGAGTCGATCGAGGTGAGCAACGGCACGATCACGATCAACTTCGGCAACGACGCCAACAGCGAAATGACCTCGACCGGTGCAGTGCTGACCCTGCAGCCCCGCATCAGCGCAAACAACGACGTGGTCTGGCTGTGCGGTTACTACACGGGTGCCAATGTTGCCGGCCTGACCGACCCGGCCTCCGGCGCCTCCGATGCCGGTGCGACGGACGTCCTGCCGAAGTACCTGCCGCAGTCCTGCCGCGTTGACACCTAAGACGGCCTGCCGCGAGCCAGTCCCTGGCTCGAACCAAGGCTGAAGCCAAGACTGAAGAAGGGCCCCCGCCGCAAGGCGGGGGCCTTTCCTTTTTGGCCAGCCGCTACCTATCGAAATTGAGCGGTTGCACCCGGTCCCGGACCTCAGTAAGACTACACTTGTCGTAATGCCCGGCCAGGACCGGCCGGGTGGTGCCACCCCCGGGGATGGGGTGGCCCGAGGGATCGCAGGGAGCCTATGGCCGTTTCCGCCACCAATTCCGCCTTGAGCGGCCTGTCGCGCCGGCTGGTGCAGGACAGCCTGATCGCCGAGGACGCGGTGCTGCAGGCCCTGAAGGGCGCGCAGGCCCAACGCATCAACCTCGTGGCCTACCTCGTGGGTCGGCAGATGGTCGAGGCCCGCAAGATTGCCGTGGCGGCCTCTTCAGAGTTCGGCGTGCCGCTGTTCGACCTCGATGCCATGGACATGGACATGGACGCGGTCAAGTCGGTGGACCAGCGCCTGCTCGCCAAGCACCAGGTACTGCCGCTGGTTCTGCGCGGCAAGCGGCTGTTCCTCGCGGTTGCCGATCCAACCGACCTGCACGCGGTGGACGAGATCAAGTTCCAGTCGGGCTTGCGCGTCGATCCGATCATCGTCGAGCAGGACAAACTCACGGCCGCGGTCACCCGGGCGCTCGAGGCCATCGATACCTCGATGTCGTCCTTCGCCGAGGACGACTTCGACCTGGAAAGCCTCGAGGTCACCGGCGGCGACGACGACATCGTGGCCGACGACGTGGCCCGCGACGATGTCGAGGACGCCCCGGTCGTGCGCTTCGTCAACAAGATCATGCTGGATGCGATCAAGCGCGGCGCTTCCGACATCCACTTCGAGCCCTACGAAAAGACCTATCGCGTGCGCACCCGCCTGGACGGCGTGCTGAAGCAGGTGGCCGCGCCGCCGCTCGCACTGACCAACAAGGTCACGGCGCGCCTCAAGGTCATGTCCCGGCTGGACATCGCCGAGCGCCGCGTGCCGCAGGACGGCCGCATCAAGCTGCGCCTGTCGAAGAACCGGGCGATCGACTTCCGCGTCAATACCTGCCCGACGCTGTTCGGCGAGAAGGTGGTGCTGCGCATCCTCGACCCGACGGCGGCGAAGCTCGGCATCGAGGTATTGGGCTACGAGGACTTCCAGCGGCAGCTGTACCTGGATGCGCTCGCCAAGCCGCACGGCATGATCCTCGTGACCGGTCCCACGGGCAGCGGCAAGACGGTGTCGCTGTATACCGGCATCAACATCCTGAACACCGAAGACCGCAACATCTCCACCTGCGAAGACCCGGTGGAAATCAACGTGCCCGGCATCAACCAGGTCAACGTCAATCCGAAGGTGGGCCTGAACTTCGCCACGGCGCTCAAGGCCTTCCTGCGCCAGGACCCGGACGTGATCATGGTCGGCGAGATCCGCGACCTCGAGACCGCCGAAACGGCGATCAAGGCCGCGCAGACGGGTCACCTCGTGCTCTCCACCCTGCACACCAACGACGCCCCCCGCACGCTGACGCGCATGGTGGACATGGGCGTGAAGCCCTACGCGATCGCCACCTCGGTGCACCTGATCATTGCCCAGCGGCTGGCCCGGCGACTCTGCGAACAGTGCAAGGAACTCCGCGACATTCCGGAGGAAGCGCTGCTCCAGGAAGGCTTCACCGCAGACGACGTCCGTGGCGGCCTCAGGATCTTCGGCCCGGTCGGCTGCCGGCAGTGCAACGATGGCTACAAGGGCCGGGTCGGCATCTACCAGGTCATGCCCATCACCGAGACCATCGGCAGGATCATCCTCGAGGGCGGCAATGCGGTGCAGATCGAGGAACAGTCGATCAAGGACGGCGTCTGGACACTGCGACGTTCTGCGCTGCAAAAGGTGCGGGACGGCGTCACAAGTCTCGAGGAAATCAACCGGGTTACCATCGAGTCTTGATATTCTGGCGCCGGGCAAGGGGGCGCCGGCATGGGGTGCTTCCGACTGGTTGAATCCGGCTGACTGATCCGGCGAATAGATCCATTGGGGTTTGCGGACCATGGCGAACAGCGTTGCCGTCACGAAGAGTCCCTTCAACTGGGAGGGTACCGACAATCGCGGCCAGAAGGTCCGCGGCAAGACGATGGCCGCCAGCGAGGCCGCGGTCCGCAGCGAACTCCGCAAGCAGGGCGTCGTGCCCGTCAAGATCCGCAAGGAATCCACCCTCTTCAAGAAGGGTGGCAAGGTCACCCCGGCCGACATCGCGATCTTCAGCCGGCAGCTGGCCACGATGCTGACCGCCGGCATCCCGCTGGTGCAGGCCTTCGAGATCGTCGGCAGCGGCCACGACAATGCGGCCATGCAGAAGCTGATCCTGACCATGAAGGCGGATCTGGAATCCGGTTCGTCGCTGGCGGAAACCCTGGGCCGCCATCCGCTGTATTTCGACGACCTGTACATCAACCTGGTCACGGCCGGCGAACAGGCCGGTGCGCTGGACACGCTGCTCGACAAGGTGGCGACCTACAAGGAAAAGACCGAGGCCATCAAAGCCAAGATCAAGAAGGCGCTGTTCTACCCGGCGGCGGTCATGGTGGTGGCGGTCATCGTCACGCTGATCCTGCTGATCTTCGTGATCCCGCAGTTCGAATCGCTGTTCAAGGGCT
>CAZMVP010000199.1:0-1574 GCA_964569355.1 uncultured Chromatiaceae bacterium
CGGCGCCGGCCAACCGGCCCGACCACGTCCAGCCATTGGGCCACTGCCTCGAGAGTCTGCGGGACAGGGTGAATGACCGGACGCGCCTCGTGTTCATCGCCAATCCCAACAATCCCACGGGTACCTGGCTGCCGCCGCCGGCACTCCGTCAGTTCATCGCCGATCTGCCGCCGACGGTGATCGTCGTGCTCGATGAAGCCTACCGGGACTACATGCCCGCGGCCGACCGTCCGGATGTGCTCGACTGGCTGCCGACAATGCCCAACCTGATCCTCTGCCGGACCTTCTCGAAGATCTACGGCCTGGCGGGCCTGCGGGTGGGCTACACCATCAGTCATCCGGCACTGGCGGAAGTCATGAACCGGGTACGCCAGCCATTCAATGTCGGCAGCCTGGGGCAGGCTGCAGCCACGGCCGCGCTCGGGGCCGGGGAACATGTGGCGCGATCGCAGGAGTTGAACCGGCGCGGCCTCGATGTCCTGCGTGCTGGCCTGGGCTCGCTCGGCTGGCCAACGCCACCCTCGGCGGGAAATTTCGTGCTGGCCGACACCGGCGGACCCGCCGGCCGCTGGTACGACGCCTTGCTCCGGCGCGGGATCATCGTGCGGCCGATGGCAGGTTACGGCCTGCCGAACCATCTCCGGATCACGGTCGGCCTGCCGGAGCAGAACGAGCGGTTGCTCTCGACCCTCGCCACGCTGCTTTCCGCGCGATGAATCCCATGGCAGGAGAGTCCTTCACGATCAACCCGACGGACCGGATCGACGGCACCATCCGGGTGCCGGGCGACAAGTCCATCTCGCACCGGGCGTTGATGCTGGGGGCGATCGCGACCGGCACGAGCGAGATCTCCGGTTTCCTCCCTGGCGAAGACTGCCTGGCGACGCTCGCTGCGCTGCGCGCGATGGGTGTCGATATCGAGCACCCGGAAGAGACCCGCGTGACCGTCCATGGCGTGGGCCTCCACGGCCTGCGCCAGGCACCGGCGGCGCTCGATCTCGGCAACTCGGGAACGTCCACGCGACTTTTCATGGGCCTGCTGGCGGGCCAGCCATTTCCCACGACGCTGGTTGGCGATGAGTCCCTGTCGCGCCGGCCGATGGAAAGGGTTGCCGGGCCCTTGCGCCGGATGGGCGCCACGGTTCGCACCACGGATGGCAAGCCACCCGTCACCACGGGCGGGTCCCGCGACCGGCTGTCGGGCATCCACTTCGACATGCCGGTGGCCAGTGCGCAGGTGAAGTCGGCCATCCTGCTGGCCGGCCTGTATGCCGATGGCGAGACCAGCGTGACCGAGTCGGCAGTCAGCCGCGATCACACCGAGCGGATGCTGGAATACCTGGGTTGCCCGGTGGCCCGGCGCGGCATGACCGTGGCAGTAGCCGGCGGCAGCAGCCTCGAGGGTGCGCCGATCCCGGTGCCAGGCGACCTGTCGTCAGCCGCGTTCCTGGTGCTGGCCGCCTGCGTGGCCCGGCGGGGCCGGCTGGTGATTGATGGCGTCGGCCTCAATCCGACCAGGACCGGAATCCTGGAGATCCTGCACCTGATGGGGGCGAAGATCCGCATCGAGACAG
>CAZMVP010000199.1:1674-3822 GCA_964569355.1 uncultured Chromatiaceae bacterium
ACCGGAATCCTGGAGATCCTGCACCTGATGGGGGCGAAGATCCGCATCGAGACAGAGTCCGGTTCTGCTGGCGAGCCGGTTGGCCGACTGATCGTCGACCCCTGCCAATTGCGGGGCATCGACATTCCGCCAGCGTTGGTGCCGCTCGCGATCGACGAGTTCCCGGTGATCTTCCTGGCGGCGGCCCTTGCTTCCGGCGACACGACGGTGTCCGGTGCCGCCGAGCTGCGCCACAAGGAAAGCGACCGGATCCATGTGATGGCCGAAGGATTGAAGGCACTCGGAATCGCGGTGGAGGAACTGCCCGACGGAGCGCGGATTCGTGGTGGCCAGCTTCGTGGTGGCACGATCGACAGCCAGGGCGACCATCGCGTTGCGATGTCGTTTGCGGTGGGCGCATCCTGCGCCTCCGGGCCGGTGACCATTCTTGATACGGCCAACGTCGCGACGTCCTTTCCGCGCTTCCCGGATCTCGCGCGATCGATCGGACTCGACATAACAACCGGGCCGGGGCGTGGCTGAATCGGCGCACGGCCCGGAGACGGCGGGCCACGGTTCCGCTGCCATGACCCGGGTTCCGGTGGTCACGATTGACGGTCCTGGTGGTGCGGGCAAGGGAACCATCAGCCGTTTGGTGGCCGAACGTCTCGGCTGGCACCTGCTGGATAGCGGTGCGTTGTACCGGCTGGTTGCGCTGGATGCCGGCCAGGCCGGCATTTCGCTGGACGACGAGGCCCGGGTCGCCGCGCGCGCGAGGCATCTGGATGTCCGGTTCGAAGCCGGCGGCGAGGAAGCGCGCGTGCTGCTGGCCGGGCGGGACGTCACCTCGGCCATCCGTGCCGAAGCTGTCGGGGACGGGGCTTCACGCGTCGCCTCGCTGCCGGCGGTCCGGCAGGCGCTGGTGGCACGGCAGCGGGCCTTCTGCAGGCCACCGGGGCTGGTGGCCGACGGCCGGGACATGGGGGCGGTCATTTTTCCGGATGCCAGCCTCAAGATCTTCCTGACGGCGAGCGTGGAGGAGCGCGCCCGCAGGCGGCATAAGCAGTTGAAGGACAAGGGTATTGATGTTAGCCTCTCGACCCTTTCCCGGGACATGGCGGACCGCGACCGGAGAGATTCGGAACGGGCCGTCGCGCCGCTCAGGCCCAGCGACGATGCACAACTTCTGGACACCACGGGGATGGACGTGCCCCAGGTGGTGGGAGTGGTGCTTGGCTGGATGCGGGCGAAGGGACTGACTGACGTGCAGTGACGTGACTGGGTCCGGTTCGTGATGACGCGAATCGGTTGTGGAAACCGCCGTCCGCAAGAGCCGGATGGCCAACAGCAACACAGGTCCACCCACGGGTGGTAAATCGACAAACATGACGGAAAATTTCGCCGAACTCTTCGAAGAAAGCCTTGCCAATTCCCGGATCAAGCCGGGCACCATCCTGATGGGGCGGGTCGTTGGAATCTCGCCCGAGGCGGTCGTGGTCAGCGCCGGCCTCAAGTCGGAGGCCGTGATCCCGGCCAGCCAGTTCAAGAACGATCGCGGGGAACTGGAAGTTGCCATCGGCGATGACGTCGAGGTTGCCCTGGATTCGGTGGAGGATGGCTTCGGCGAAACCAAGTTGTCCCGGGAGCGCGCCAGGCGCGTGCGCACGTGGGAGTCCCTCGAGGGTGCCTTCGAGCACCAGAAGATCGTCAAGGGCGTCATCAACGGCCGCGTCAAGGGCGGCTTCACGGTCGACATCGAGTTCGTCCGGGCGTTCCTGCCGGGCTCGCTGGTCGATGTCCGGCCGGTCCGTGATCCTTCCTACCTGGAAGGCAAGGAACTCGAATTCAAGGTGATCAAGCTCGATCGCCGCCGCAACAACGTGGTGGTGTCCCGCCGTGCCGTCGTCGAGGCCGAGTACAGCGCCGAACGCGAGGCGCTGCTGTCGAACCTGCAGGAAGGCACCGTCATCAAGGGTGTCGTCAAGAACCTCACCGACTACGGTGCGTTTGTCGACTTGGGCGGCATCGATGGCCTGCTGCACATCACCGACATGGCCTGGAAGCGCGTCAAGCACCCGTCTGAAGTCGTCACGGTGGGTGACGAGATCGAGGTGAAGATCCTGCGCTTCGACCGCGAGAAGAACCGTGTCTCGCTCGGCATGAAGCAGC
>CAZMVP010000200.1:0-3771 GCA_964569355.1 uncultured Chromatiaceae bacterium
TGTTCGACAGGCACTGCGGCACGCCATCCTGCTCCAGGAGCAGGGTCAGCCGGCTGCCGACGCCGACGTCCACGAGAATGCGGCCTTGCACGGGCGATCCAGCCGTGCCGACATGGTTGCGCACATGCAGGGTCGGCAATTCGCCAGGACCTTTCCGTACCGCGATCAGCAATCCGTCGCTCAACAGCGCAGTGTTGAGGTCCACCAGCGGATTGGGTGCAGCTGCTTCACCGTGCAACCCGAGCAAGGCAATGGCCTGGTCATGCCGGTCTGCCGGCAAGCCACGCAGCGACAGAAGCTCGAGGCCATCGGGCAGGTTGGCGGGCAGCCGGGTCAGCCGGCCATCGACGAGATCGATGACGACCTGCCCGGGCCCGTGGTCGGCGACATCGGGTTGGGGGGGAGATGCGGCAGCGGCCACGGGCAAGACGGAAACCGGCTCAGCCTGTGCCTCGCGTTCAAGTGCTTCGGACCAGCGCTGCGTGTACTCGCGGAGGCTGGTGTGGCGCCAGGCCTCGTGGCTCGTGTCCGGCAGCCCGGTGTCGGCCAAGCGGTTGAGGGCGGCGGCCTGCTCTTCGGCAAGCCAGTGGAGATCGGCCGGCCGGGATGCTTCCCTGCCGGCAACCACCTGCCAGGGCGGTATCGGGGCCCTGGTTGCTCCAGGCATCGGCTGGGCAAGCGGGGGCTTGGCGAGCGGGGCAGCGCTTCCTGGCATGTTCATGGCTGCCTCTACCGGTTGGCCGCCGCAAGGATCTGGTCGTAGCCCTCGGCCTCGAGCGTCAGTGCCAGCGTGCGGTCGCCACTCTGCACGATCCGGCCCTGGGCCAGCACGTGCACATGGTCGGGCTGGATGTAATCCAGCAGCCGCTGGTAGTGGGTGATCAGCAGGAATCCGCGATCCGGCTGGCGCAGGCTGTTGACCCCGTTGGCCACGACCTTGAGCGCATCGATGTCGAGCCCCGAGTCAGTCTCGTCGAGGATCGCCAGCAGCGGTTCCAGCACGGCCATCTGGAAGATCTCGTTGCGCTTCTTTTCGCCGCCCGAGAAGCCCTCGTTGACCCCGCGCTGCAGGAAGCTCTCGTTCATCTGCATCAGGCGGGCCTTTTCCTTGACGAGGCGCAGGAAACCGGCTGCGTCCACGTCAGCCTCGCCACGGGCCTTGCGCCGGGCGTTCAGCGCGAACCGCAGCAGGTTGACGTTGCTCACTCCGGGAATCTCCACCGGATACTGGAAGCCCAGGAACACGCCGGCCCGTGCCCGTTCCTCGGGCTCCATGGCGAGCAGGTCCTGGCCAAGCAGCGTGGCCGAACCGCCGGTGACGACATAACCGCCGCGGCCGGACAGCACATGCGCGAGCGTGCTCTTGCCCGACCCGTTGGGGCCCATGATGGCGTGGACTTCCCCGGCGCCGACGGTCAGGGACAGGCCCTTCAGGATCTCCTTGCCGCTGACGGAGACCCGCAGGTCGCGGACTTCGAGCAGGGCGGGGGACGGTTTTGCTGTTGCTTCCACTTTGGACTCGTGGCGGGTCAACCGACCGCGCCCTCCAGGCTGACGTTGAGCAGGTTCTGCGCTTCCACGGCAAATTCCATCGGGAGTTCCCGAAAGACCTGCTTGCAGAAGCCGTTGACGATGAGGTTCACGGCATCCTCGGTCGACAGGCCGCGTTGCCGGCAGTAGAACAACTGGTCGTCGCTGATCTTCGAGGTGGTCGCCTCGTGTTCGACGATGGCCGTCGGGTTGCGTACCTCCATGTACGGGAAGGTGTGCGCCCCGCACTCCGTCCCCATGAGCAGCGAATCGCACTGGGTGTAGTTGCGGGCGCCTTCGGCCGTCGGCAGCACCTTCACGAGGCCGCGATAGGACTGCTGGGCCCGTCCGGCCGAGATGCCCTTCGACACGATGGTGCTGCGCGTGTTCCGGCCGATGTGGATCATCTTGGTGCCGGTGTCCGCCTGCTGCCAGTGGTTGGTGACGGCCACCGAATAGAACTCGCCCACCGAGTTGTCGCCGCGCAGGATCACGCTCGGGTATTTCCAGGTGATGGCCGAGCCAGCCTCGACCTGCGTCCACGAGATGCGCGAATTGGCCCCGCGGCAGTCGCCGCGCTTGGTGACGAAGTTGTAGATGCCGCCGACGCCGTTCTCGTCCCCGGGATACCAGTTCTGTACGGTCGAGTACTTGATCGTGGCGTCCTTGAGCGCCACGAGCTCGACCACGGCAGCGTGCAGCTGGTTCTCGTCGCGCTGTGGTGCCGTGCAGCCCTCGAGGTAGCTCACGTGGGCGCCGTCCTCGGCGATGATCAGGGTGCGCTCGAACTGGCCGGTCTTCTCCTGGTTGATCCGGAAATAGGTGGACAGCTCCATCGGGCAGCGCACGCCCTTCGGGATGAAGACGAAGGAGCCATCGGTGAAGACGGCCGAATTGAGCGCTGCGAAATAGTTGTCCCGGTAGGGCACCACGGTGCCCAGGTATTTTCGGACCAGTTCCGGGTGGCTGCGGGCAGCCTCGGAGAAGGAGGAGAAGATCACGCCGACGTCGGCCAGCTTCTTCTGGAAGGTGGTCACGACGGAAACGCTGTCGAACACCGCGTCCACGGCCACGCCGGCCAGGCGCGCACGCTCGTGCAGCGGGATGCCGAGCTTGTCGTAGGTCTCGAGGAGCTTCGGATCGACCTCGTCGATGGATTTCGGCCCGGTGGCCTTCTTCTTCGGCGCCGAGTAGTAGGAGATATCCTGGTAGTCGATCGGCGGGTGATGCACCTTGGCCCACGCGGGCTCGCGCAGCGTCAGCCAGTGACGGTAGGCCTTGAGCCGGAAGTCCAGCAGGAACTCCGGCTCCTTCTTCTTGGCCGAGATGAACCGGATCGTGTCCTCGCTCAAGCCGGGGGGCACGGTGTCCGACTCGATGTCGGTGACAAAGCCGTGCGAGTAGCGCCGATCGATCAGCTCCTGCAGGCTCTGGTTCTGTGTCGTGGCTGTCATGGGTGCTCAGGTCCGTTCGAGGTCCGTGTCAGGTCCGGTTCAGGTCGATGGCAGGCGGTGGCGCAGGCGGTCGGTCTGCGCGTGGAGGCTCGCAAGCGGGAATTCCTGTGGCGGGGACGCGAGCTCCGCCAGCGTGACCTCGTCGAGCGCACGGCGGATGCCGCGGTTGATCCGCTGCCAGGCCCCGCCCACGGGACAACCGCTTTCGAGTTCGCAGCGGCTGTCGGCGCTGCTGCACTCCGTGATGCCGAGCGGCCCTTCCAGCGCAGCGAGGATCTCGGCCGCCGAAATCTTCGACGGCGCCCGCGACAACCGGTACCCGCCCCCGGCGCCGCGGACCGAATCAACAAGGCCGTTCCGTGCCAGCAGCTTCAGCAGCTTCTGCACGGTCGGCAACGCCAGGTGCGTGCCGGCAGCGACATCGCTGGCCGAATTCAGGTCATCATTGCGCAGGGCGAGATGGACCAGGATCATCGTGCCGTAGTCGGTCAGCTTGCTGATGCGAAGCATGTGTCTAGTGCCTCGGCCAGGGTCGGGTTTCCATATGGGACTATCTTAGTCCAGTATGAGTTCCGGCGCCAAGTCCGTAGGAACCCTGATCGACCGGCAACCTGCGTTAATTTGTTATCCTTCGTCGCCGCATCAAGGCCCGGACAAACAGCTGCGCAGCCCGCTGCGCCGGATTCCCATTGGAGGTTGATGTCGTGACTGCCCAGAATCTTGCCCAGATCGCCAAGGCCATGGTTGCGCCCGGCAAGGGAATCCTCGCCGCCGACGAGAGCTCGGG
>CAZMVP010000201.1:0-3759 GCA_964569355.1 uncultured Chromatiaceae bacterium
CCAATGCCATGACGACCGCCACCGCACCCGCCAGCAACAATGCCTTCAAGCGCCTGTTCTACCGGCCGCCGTTCGTCGGGCTGCTCGCCTTCCTGGTCGTATTCCTGATGCAAGGCCTCGGGCACACGCAGATGGTCTTGATGGAATCGATCTTCGGCGAGGGTTTCGTCTACCAGTCGGCATTCATCACCGGCCTGATCGGCGCAGTGGCGCTGGTCATCGGCATGCGCAGCGACAGTGAAGTGGCGGCGACTTGGTGGGGCTTCCTGGCTGGCAGCGAACTGTGGACCGGCTGGGTTGAGTTCACCTTCGTCTGGTCGGCCAACACGCTCGGCGTACCGGATCTCATGGACCAGCATGCCCCGGGCCAGATCGCCACCAAGGGCGAGTACCTGGTGATGATGTCTTCGGCGGGCGTCCTGCTGGCGACGATGCTGCCGCTGATGCTCAACCGCGAGACCAAGTGCAACATGTTCCGCTGGATACAGCGCCGCCTGCACCTGTCCACCGGCAAGCCAAGCCGTGGCTACGAGCGCAACTTCGGCTACATCACCTGCCTCGAGACCGTCTACGTCCTGTGGTTCTGTTATCTCGCGCTGCTCTTCATCTACGACGAGAGCATCCTCGGCGACCGCCACCCGGTGACCTACGGCATCCTGTTTGTCGGCACGATCTGGTCGCTGTACCTGATCCAGCGCCTCGTGCAGATGTGGAGGGTCACCACGGCCGTTCGTTACGCCATCCCGACGGCGATCATTTCCTACAGTTGCTACGAGATCGTCGGCCGCTGGAACCTGTTTGCCGACATCTGGGTGGAGCCCGGCAAGTACTGGATGGAACTGACGATGTTCTTCGCCGCACTGATCATCACGGCGGTGATCGCTGTGCTGACCCCGGCACATTTCAAGGCACAGCTGGACAAGGAACGCGCACTGCAGAAAGGCTGAGGCAGACTGCCCTTCAGGGGCGGTTTGAAATCCCTGTTCGTGAGATCCACTCAGAAGCGGTAGATGGCCGCGGCCCCGGTACCGGTTGGCATGCGCTCGCCGGGCACGATGACCACTTCTCCGCCTGACTTGAGTACGTACTCGCCGAGATCGTCCAGCACGTCGTCTACTTCCGGATTGTCGAGCTCGCAGGAGGTAATCCGGTTCCCTGCGACGTCAATCCGGCCCGGAATCAGGCGGTCCGCTTCGATCAACAGGGTCGCAACGCGGCCGGCAGCAGCCGCACTGGCGATATCGGCCAGGACGTCCGTGCTGCGGCCAGTGCCCGCGGCTACCCCGAACGCCTCGACGAACCCTGCCAGCCGCTTCAGGTAGTACGGCTGGATCAGTTGCCAGGCGCGTTCGCGGAGTTCATCCAGCGCAAGATCGTCAGGATAGTTGTCGAGCGCCTCGGGGATCATGAACGGGTTGTTGCTGATGCTACGGAACAGGTGATGGTGCTGCGGCAGTGCCGCCAGGATCAGGCGCTGGCCGGTTGGCTGCGAGTGGTGCTCGAGCACCGCCTGGTCCACCATCCGGAAAAATTCACTGGTTGCACGATCCATCGCGTCCTGCTTCACGTCCGTCGTGTGGCGGGTTACGGCGCCGGATCCTCCCCGCCCGTAGGTCCGCAGGGCCCCCTCCCGGTTACCGGTCGGCCGGTTCGGCAAGTCATCCGCCGACCGGGGCACGCCGGGGATCGGCGGGAGCTCATCGAGTGCGTCACGGTTGCCTTCGTAGACCTTGAAGGCGCGACGACTCAGCCCCAGCACCTGGTAGCGATCGGCCGACTGCACGATGCGCATCAGGGGCTTGGTGTGAAAGCTGTCGGCTACGACGGCCAGTTCGGCGACCGGCCGCTGCAGGCGATAAACCCGGAACCAGCCGGGCGCGCCCAGTACCGCCAGGCCATCACCGCTGCGGTTCCAGAACTCCCGGTCGCCCGCGAGAGCCGTGAAAGGGTCGATGAGGGGCGCGATATCCCGGGACGGATACTTCCGGCGCAGAGACCCCTCCAGGACCTTCACGAGATTGCGAAAGCGGATCGGGTCCTGGGCATTGTCCGGATGGCGCCGATGGGTTGGCTGGTACAGCGACAGGCAGGGCGGCTCGTACGCGGTGCGCAGCATGGCCGGATAGTCCCGTTGCAATGAGTCCATTTCCCTGGAACCTCCATATGGTCGCGAAACGACATGAGACCGCGGTTCAACCGGATCGTTCACGAAAAAACCGGAGGTTTCGCCGGATGAACTGCCCGGAGGTTTCGCGATGAGGCAACACGAGGCTCGGCAGGCTCACTGCATTGCGCAGCAGCTTGTATGGATAACCGGCTGATGTAATGTGGTCGCTATAAAGGAGACCTCAAATGAAGCTCTACTATTCCCCCGGTGCCTGCTCGCTGGCGACGCACATCGTGCTCGAGTGGATCGACAAGCCGTATGAAATCCACAAGGTGGCCCTCCACCCGGAAAAGTCGCCGGAACTGTTGAAGGTGAACCCCATGGGCGCCGTGCCGACCATCGATGACGGCGGCTGGATACTGACGCAGAACTCGGCAATCCTGAACTACCTCGCCGACAGCAATCCCCAGGCAAAGCTCGGCGGCGACGGCAGTGCCCGGAGCCGGGCGGAGGTGAATCGCTGGCTCGGCTTCGTCAACTCCGACGTGCACCCGGCATACAAGCCGCTGTTCGGCACCACCGGGTATCTTGGCGACAAGGACATGATCGAGAAGAGCAAGCAGGACGCACGCACGCGATTGCGCAGGCTTTTCGAGGTCCTCGACAAGCAGCTCGCGGGCCATGACTGGATCACCGGCAGCCGATCGATCGCCGATGCCTACGCCTTCGTGATGGTGCGCTGGGCGAAGTCGCTGAAACTCGACCTCGGCGGCCTGGCCAACATCGAGAAGTTCTTCAAGCACATGGAAGCCGATTCCGGCGTGCGCAAGGTACTCGAGCAGGAAAGCAAGGGTGACGGCAAATAGGAACGGCAGCCGGGTGGCCCGGACTCCCGGCGGCAGTCATCGGGAGTGACGCATGCGTCCGACGATCCAGCAGCGACGAGAGGCCTTCAAGGCCCTGCACGAGTCCGGTTGTTTCCTGCTGCCCAATCCCTGGGACGTCGGCAGCGCGCTGTATCTGCAGCAGCTCGGCTTCAAGGCGTTGGCGACCACCAGTTCCGGCCATGCCTGGTCGCTCGGGCGCGCCGACAATACGCTGCCGCGCGCAGCAGTCCTCGCCCATCTGCGGGCCATGGTGGAAGCAACCGACGTGCCGATCAACGCCGATTTCGAGGCCGGCTTTGCCCCGGACCCCAAAGGTGTGGCCGAAAGCGTCCGGCTGGCCGTGGACACCGGCGTGGCGGGGCTGTCCATCGAGGACTCCACCCACGACGCGCAGGCCCCTTTGCGGGAACTCGCTGACGCAGTGGCGCGCATGCGGGCGGCTCGCGCCGCGATCGATGCGGCCGGTGGCAGCGTGGTGCTGGTCGGCCGCGCCGAGAACTTCATCGTCGGTCGTCCTGATCTGGATGACACGATCCGCCGCCTCGAGGCCTATGCCGAAGCCGGGGCGGACTGCCTCTACGCGCCCGGTCTCCAGACCAGGGAGCAGATCAGCGCCATCGTTTCGGCGGTTGCGCCGAAGCCGGTGAACGTGCTCGTCGGGCGCCCCGACGGATTCACGCAACGGGATCTCGCCGACATGGGCGTTCGTCGCATCAGCGTTGGCGGCGCGCTGGCTCGCGTCGCCTGGGGCGGGTTCCAGCGGGC
>CAZMVP010000202.1:0-3747 GCA_964569355.1 uncultured Chromatiaceae bacterium
TCTTGCCCCAGGACGGATCGAAGGGCACGTAGTGCTCCTTGCCGAGGTCGAGCGACGAGACATCCATGACGAAGGTCCGGATGTTGGAGAACCCCTGGCCGATCGCACGGCCCCAGTTCATCTTGCGCCCGTCGGGAGAAATCTGCGCGAGGATGTCCAGCTTGTCGTAGTACGTGAGCCGGCGCGGCTCGCCACCGGCAAGATCGCCGAGGAAGATTTCCCAGTTGGTCGGCGTGAACGACCTGACATAGACGTAGTGCCGGCCATCCGGTGCCGGGGTCGGATGCCAGTTCATGCCGTTGTCGAAGGTATGGCGGCGCAGGTCGGTGCCGTCGCGCCGGATCGTGAAGACCGTCATCGGGGTTGGCTTGATGTTCCCGTAGTCCGCCTTGCGCCAGGCCCGGAAGATGATGCGGTCGCTGTCCGGCAGGAAGAACGGTGCGCCCTCCTGCCAGTTCGCGGTTCGGGTCACCTGGAATTCGCCAGTGCCGTCGGCGCGCATGACCCAGATGTCCATGTTGCCGTCGATCTGCCGACCGAAAGTGATCCATTGGCCATCCGGCGACACCGAGACCTCGGCCTCGTAGTACTGGTTGTTGGTCAGTCGCCGGACATGCCCGCCGTGGAGATCGGAAACATACAGCTCGCCGCCCCGCGGATAGTTGTTCGGATCGGCCCAGTTGCCCACCGGCAGGTCCAGGTGGTCCCGGGTCGATGTCCAGACGATCGACTGGCCGTCCGGGAAGAAGAACGAGCAGGCATCCTGCCCGCGGTCGTTGACGCGCCAGAAATCCTTGCCGTCGTCACTGAAGATCCAGGTCAGCGCCCCGTTGCCGCCCTGTTCGGTCTTGATGGCCTGCGGATCGCGGGTCTGGGCGATCAGGTGGTAGGAATCCGGCGCCCAGTAGGCCTCGGCCGCCGCGAAGGGAATCGGCACGATGTGGCTCGGTAGCTCCCGCGCATCCGCGGGCGGAGCCAGAGGAAACGCCGGCGGTTCTGCTCGAACCGCCGGCGCCAGGAGCAGCAAACCGAGAATCCCAAATGCTTTGCAATCCACGGCCCGTCTCCTTATTTCCTGTCTGTCGCCTACTTGGCCGGCGCCTTTGCGGCTGACGCCTTCCAGTTGAGGTCCTCGGCTGGCAGCTTCCAGCCCGGGGGCGGGTTGGAGGTGGCCGGGACGCTCGTGTACTTGTCCGGGCCGATGCCGAGCGAGGAGATGTCCATCACGAAGGTGTAGAGGTCGGACATGAACTGCTTGCCCGTGCTGCGCGTGAACAGCATCTTCTTGCCGTCCGGCGAGATGGACGGGAAACCGTCGAAGCTCGGGTTCCAGGTCAGACGCTTCGGCGCCTCGACGCCGGCCAGGTCGCCCAGGTACACGTCCCAGTTGTTGCCGTCGTCGATGCGGACATAGACGAAGTGCCGGCCATCGGGTGCCGGGAACGGAGCCCAGTTCATGTCGTCGGTGAAGGTACGCGGCACCACGTCGGAGCCATCGAGCTTCATCGTGAAGATGGTCATCGGCGTCTGGAAGTGCCCACCGGTCTCCTTGGCCTTCTTCGCCAGTTCAGCCTTCACGCTGCCCTGCCAGGCGCGATAGATGATCGTCTGGCTGTCCGGCAGGAAATACGGCGCGCCTTCCTGCCAGTCCGGCGTGAAGGTCAGCTGCTTCTCGTCGGTGCCATCGGCCTTCATGCGCCAGATGTCCATGTTGCCGTCGATCTGGCGGCCGAAGACGATCCACTTGCCGTCGGGCGAGACGGTGACTTCTGCCTCGTAGTACTGGTTGTTGGTCAGCCGCTGGATGTGGCCACCCTTCAGGTCGGACTTGTAGAGCTCGGAGCCCTGCGGGTAATCGGTGTCGTCGGACCAGTTGCCGATCGGCATGTCCATGTGGTCGCGGGTCGAGGTCCAGACGATGTGCTTCTGGTCCGGGAAGAACCACGAGCAGGCGTCCTGGCCGTGGTCATTGACGCGCCACTTCTCCTTGCCGTCATCCGTGAAGATCCAGGTCAGCGCGCCACCGGCGGCCCGCTGGTCCTGCGGCCGTTGCGCGTCGGGATCCTGGGTCTGGGCGATGACGTGGTAGCTGTCGGGGGCGTAGTACGCCTCCGCCGTCTCCGGGATGTTCGGGATGATGCGGCTGGGCAATTCCTTGGCGGCCCAATCCACGGGGGCTGCCGGCGCGGCGGCAGCAGCCTTGGCATCAGCCGCTGGTGCCTGGTCGGCGGCAGCCTTGGTGCTGGCAGCGTCCTTCGGGCCGGAACAGGCGCCCAGGACCAGCGCGGCAACGGCCGCGATGGCCAGATGTTGGCTCTTCATTGGTGTCCCCTGCATTTCAGTGGTAACGAATTTTGGAATGTAGTCGGTGAGGTAGCGTGGCAGATTAGCACACGCACCACAGTGACGCTGCCGTAATGAAGGCCGGTGTCCCCTGCTGCAGTGGCGGTATCATGTGCTGCGCCAACCAACCCTTCCATCATCGCGGGAGCCGCTGCATGACCACATCCAATCCTGTCACCCGAAGAACGGTCATTGGCGGCCTTGGCGCGCTGCCGGTGGCCGCGGCGCTGTCCGGGGCACTCGGCGCCGGCGCTGTCCGCGCCGCCAACCGCAACAAGGTGATCGTGGTGGGCGCCGGGCTCTCCGGGCTGAACGCGGCACTGCTGCTCGAGGAGCAGGGCATCGACGTGCAGGTGCTCGAGGGTCGCCAGCGCATTGGCGGGCGCGTGTTCTCGCAGCGCGACGTGCCGGGCAATCCGGAATCCGGCGGCACCACCGTATTCCCCGGCTATGCGCGGGTCCTCGATGCATGCAAGCGCTTCAAAGTGGACCTGATCGATGTCACGCCGATCGTGCCCTTCTACCGGAACCGGGAGCTGGTCCTGGACGGAAAGCCGGTGACACCGGCGGAATGGCCGACCCATCCGCGCAATCCGTTCCCGGCCAATGCCCGAAACAGCATGCCGTGGTCCTACCTGAACCCGATCATCGGCCAGAACAATCCGCTGAAAACGACCGATGCCTGGCTGGATCCAGCCAACGGCAAGTACGACATACCGCTCAAGCAATGGCTCGTGGGACTCGGGGTCTCCGAGGAGATCATCGAGCTCTGCTGGAACATGAACCCGGCCTACGGGACCACCGCCGACGACGTGTCGGCCATGATGATCATGTTCACCACGGCGTTCACGATGTCGCAGATCCGCCTGAGCGGCAAGACTTTCGGCTACACCGCAGTGGGCGGCAACCAGTCGATCCCCGAAGCCATGGCAAAGGGACTCAAGACCCCGGTCCGGCTCGGCTGCAACGTGATCGGCATCCGCTCCACAGACAGCGGCGCCGAAGTCCACTGTGCCGACGGCACAGTGTTCAAGGCGGACCACGTGATTTCGTCGCTGCCGACATCGGTCCTGCGACGGGTGAGGATCGATCCATTGGTCAAGGGGCCGCAAGGCACGGCCATCAACACGCTGGCCTCGCAGCCGATGAACCTGCTGCACCTCGTCGTGAAGAAGCCGTTCTGGGAGGAAGACGGGCGCAACCCCGCGATCGTCAGCGACGGCATTGCCGGCATGGTCGTGCCGGAACGCGATCCGAAGTCGCCGAAGGATGTCTTGAGCCTCACGATCTGGGTTCGCGGCCGCCACGCCACCTGGATGGATACCCTCCAGCATGACGATGCCGTGGCAGCGATCGTTGACGACTTCTGCAGGATACGTCCGGCCGCGAAGGGCAAGGTGGAGC
>CAZMVP010000203.1:0-3742 GCA_964569355.1 uncultured Chromatiaceae bacterium
CGCGGACACCGGAACCACTGATGCCGCGGACACCGGAACCACTGATGCCGCGGACGCCGGAACCACTAATACCGGCTACATCAGCGCGCCCGTGTGCTCCAACGTCATCTAGACCAGCATACTGAGTGACAGTCGCCGTGGATGGCCCAGACTGCATGGCGATCATTTCAACCAGATTCCCGGTCATCGGCAATGCGCCTTGATTGGCGGCATTGAGATCGAGGGTCATGCCGCCAAGATAGGCGATACCCTGTGCATCATTGACCAAATCCAGCGCACCGCGGATGTACAGTGGCATGGTCCCCGGCTTGGCATCGTTGCTGAGGCGGACTACGTTCGTTGCCAGGTTTTGGCCTCCACCAAAGGAGTCACCCGCCACAGCAATGTAGCTGCCGGTGTGGAGGTACCAGGCAAGGTTGTCCCTGTTGAGGACGGCATCCACGTCATGAGGAGTGTCCAGGATCCTGGCCGCATTATCGAGGACGAACTGCTGGCCGGAAACGGTCAATTCACCCGTCTTCTGGTTCCAGCTCTCGACGTGCCCAATAACCAGCAGGGTCGGAGCTGCGTCGGTCGCATCATCGGTGGTCATGGCGAAGCCCGGAGATTCCCAGCCTGATAGGCCACTGACCGAACTATCCAATACCAGCGTTCCGTCAATTGCTTGACCAGCTACCCGGATGCCGGGGGCTTCCATGGCGGCATCAGCCAAGGCCATGGTGCTACCCAGAAGAATTGCGCCCGCCGTCGCCAGTACCTTTCCCGCTGCCTTCATTTGCCTATCCCCCAAAATGCCCACGAAAAAAAAGCTAGTTCTTGTCCAGGTCGTCAACGTAGTGATAGATGCCGAGCCCTGTTTGCACCACCACGTCCTTGCCATCCGGATCTGGCTGGTCCCTGGTAGACAGCCAGTTATCAATTTCCTCAAGCAGCCGTTGGCCGCGTGCCTGGATGAAGCCGGAGAGAGCTGGCAGGTCCTCCTGCTTGAGGCCGTAGTCGGCGCTCACCGTCCGTTCGAATAAGCGGCTCTCTGGATTTGGCTCCTGCCTGTTGAAATCCAGCGTATCCACCAGCCTAGATACTGTTTGCCCAAGCCGCTCCACGCTGTCGATGTTCTCTGCACTGGGCATGTACGCGCGCGTGAGTACTGTCAGCCACCCGTCGTCAGCCTGACGGATTGCACCAACGGCCAGCATCCGCCGCAGCAGCCGCGCTGGTTCTGCATTCGGGCAGTAGCGCCGCACCAGCTCGGAGAACGAGGGTCTCCCTTCGTGGTCGAACGGCAGTTCCAGCGGCAGGCCGTAGGGCCCGGTGAATTCGACGTCCGTGTGCCAGCCGCCAAGCAACGAAACGATATCCGACAGCGTTGAATCGACCTCGGCATGCTCAGCCCTGGCCAGCACCTCACGGACTTCCTGTTGCGACAGGCCCGTGCGCATCGCCACCGTGGCGATCGGCACGTTGGTCGTGGAGCCGGGGGAACCTTGAGCCGCAGTAACCACAAACACCTGCTTTGCCGTGTTGGCGAACTCGTCGTACGAGACGCCATTGCGCAACAAGATCTGGACTAGGGGCCTCAGAAGCCGTGCATACGCCGCCAGCAGCGCTGCTTTGAGGTCGACTTCCATAGTCCTTCGTTTTCGTTATGTGAAAGAGATTAGGGGGAAAGTTATGTTCAGTCAAGCGAAGTCAAGGGCTTAAAGCCAGCTTCTTAAGCGGAAATTGATCGACTGGTTCCAGCATTTTGTAAAGTATACCGGCAGTCGAATCCGGTCGTCGAATGGGACGGAAGCTTCCCGTGCGGGAGGCAGTCGAGACGGCGGATCAGTGGCTCAGGATTTGGCCGAAATGCTCAGGGCGTGGATGTCGGTGGTCATGAGATCACCCAGGGCGGCATACACCAGGCGGTGGCGGGCGATCACGTTCAAGCCCTGGAATCTGGCCGACTGGATGGTCACGTGGAAGTGGCCCCGGCCATCGCGTGCGCCTTCGTGCCCGGCATGGAGATGGCTGTCATCCCGTACTTCGAGGAACTCCGGTGCCAGTGATGCCTTGAGCCTGGCGCGGATCGCGGCCACTCGCAGGGCCGCCACACTGTCGGTCACGGCCTGACCTGCACGAAGGGCTTGACGATCACTTCGCGCCAAACGCCGCTATCAACGTAGGGATCAAGCCGGGCCCAGGCCTCGGCTTCGATCAGGCTGGGAAATTCGGCCACGATCAGGCTGCCGCTGAAGCCGGCCTGCCCGGGATCCGGAGTATCCGGAATCGGGTGCGGCCCGGCCAGTACCAGACGGCCCTGGTCCTGCAACTCCGTGATCCTCGCAAGATGAGCCGAGCGGCTTGCTACGCGGTTGGCAAGGCTGTTTGGTACGTCAATTCCGGATATCGAGTAGAGCATCAGGCTTTTTCCACCGATCGCTTGTTGATCCAGATGCCCTGGATTACTGCAAAAACCAGGGTCATGGCTGTCAGGCCGAACAGCTTGAAATTCACCCAGACAGTCTCCGAGTACCGATACGCCACGTAAATGTTGGCGGCACCGGCAACGATGAAAAAACATACCCACATGATGTTCAGGCGCTGCCAGTCTGCGGGGCGCAACTGAAGTTCGGCGTTGCCCACGGATTCGAGTATGCGCTGGGCAATGGGACGCTCGCCGATGTAGCGGCTGCCGAGGAATACCGCACCGAATGCCCAGTTGAGCACGGTGGGCTTCCATTTGAAGAAGAGGTCATTGTTGAGCAGCAGGCTGATTCCGCCCAGCACGACGATCAGGATCGCGGAGGCGAGCAGCATCTTGCTGACCTTGCGTCCGAGCAGCCATGTCACGAGGACCTGCAGGGTCATCACCGCCATGATCACCGCAATGGCGGTCTGCATGTCCGCGAGCCAGTAGGCGATGCCGAAAGCCAGTAACGGGAGAAAGTCGACAAAGGTCTGCATGTGGCGGGATCTGGATGGCGGGTCGGGGCAATGATACGAAAACCGGCGGGCATCGATGGATCAAATTGAGCCGTTAGAATAGCGCCATGACCCAACGACTCCTGGTCCATCCACAGAATCCCCAGCCGCGGCTGATCCAGCAGGCGGTAGACGTACTGCGGGGTGATGCCCTGATCGTCTACCCGACGGATTCCTGTTATGCATTCGGGTGGCGACTGGGAACGCACGACGCGGCGCGTCGCGTCCAACGCATTCGCCAGACCGGCAAGGACCACAACTTCACGCTCGTCTGCCGCGACCTGTCGGAAATCTCCACTTACGCGCGAGTGGAAAACTGGTGCTATCGCCTGCTGCGGGCACATACGCCCGGGCCCTACACCTTCATCCTCAAGGCCACGCGCGAGCTGCCGCGGCGCCTGCAGAATCCGAAGCGCCAGACCGTGGGTATCCGGATCCCCGATCATCCCGTGCCCCTGGCACTGCTGGAGGCCTTGGGCGAGCCGTTGATGAGCTCTACGCTGCTGCTGCCGGACGCCGACTTCCCCCTCTCCGATCCGGACGATATTGCCGATGCTCTGGATGGTCGCGTGGATCTGATCGTCGATGCCGGCGGGTGCGGAATCGAGCCCACGACCGTGGTTGACGTGACCGGCAATCATCCGGTCATCATCCGCCGCGGTCGCGGTAGTGTTCAGGGAATAGAGTAGGGTCCCGCTTTGATGCCGACGCACAGGCTTCGGCGGTGATGGATATGGAAGCTGCCGAGAAAATCCAGTTGCTGTCTGCAGCTGTCATC
>CAZMVP010000204.1:0-3741 GCA_964569355.1 uncultured Chromatiaceae bacterium
CCGTGGACGAGCCCCGACAACACCGCCGTCGCCACCGTGTGCGACAGCGCGAGGCCGGCCAGCGCCGCGGCGGCGATCTGCCGCGGGCCCGCGCCGACGCAGGTGCGATAGAGGTCGACGAGCTTGGCCGCCTTGAACGCGAACAGCGAG
Source organism: uncultured Chromatiaceae bacterium (assembly GCA_964569355.1). Classification (GTDB taxonomy): domain Bacteria; phylum Pseudomonadota; class Gammaproteobacteria; order Steroidobacterales; genus SHZI01. The sequence goes on from CAZMVP010000204.1 coordinate 151, forward strand.
AGCGGCAGCACCGAGAAGATCATCAGCGGCGGGTCCACCGAGGTCGGCGCGAAGATCATCGCCGTCGACCAGGCCAGGGCCGCGAAGTTGAACAGCAGGTTGGCGCCATCGGCAAGCCAGGGCAGCCAGCCTGACAGGAAGTGGTAACGCTGGCCGGCGGTCAGCGCCGACTTGCGCCAGCCGAGCAGCACGCCGCCGTGCCGGCGCAGGATCCGCATCGCACCGTAGGCCCAGCGGAACCGCTGCTGGCGGAAATCGGCAAAGGTGTCCGGCATCAGGCCGCGGCCGTAGGAGCGAGGCAGGTAGGTAGCCTCCCAGCCCTCCATGAACAGGCGCAGGCCCAGTTCCGCGTCCTCGGTGATGCACCACTCGCCCCAGCCGCCCACGGCTTGCAGGGCTTCGCGGCGGACCAGCGTCATGGTGCCGTGCTGGATGATCGCGTTGCGTTCGTTGCGGGTCACCATGCCGATGTGGAAGAAGCCGGAGTACTCGGCGTAGCAGCTGGCCTTGAATGCGCTCTCCAGCGGATCCCGGTAGTCCTGCGGGGCCTGCACGATCGCCATGCGCGGGTTGGCGAAGGCGGGGACGAGGTCGTGCAGCCACCGGCTGTCGACGACGTAGTCGCTGTCGATCACCGCGACGATCGTGGCATCGGCGGCGGTATGCGCCAGCGCGAAGTTCAGCGCCCCGGCCTTGAAGCCTGCCAGCGGCGCCACGTGGAAGAAGCGGAAGCGATCGCCGAGCTCGGCGCAGCGTGCCTCGAGCGGACGCCAGACCGCTTCATCGCGCGTGTTGTTGTCGATCACGAGTACTTCGAAATCCGGATATTCGAGCTTCGCCAGCGCATCCAGGGTTTCGATGACCATGTCCGGCGGCTCGTTGTAGCAGGGCACGTGGATCGAGACCTTGGGCAATGCCGGCATGTCCGGCGTGGTGCCGCCGGCGACGAAGCGCCGGCGCCAGCTGGTGGCCCACTGGGCTTCCGCCCATTCGTGCGCCTCGGCCAGCACCACGGCGACGACGCCGGTGGAGCCGATGACCAGCAGCAGGCCGACGAGCACCGTGCCCAGCGTGACGTACTGCTGCGAGTATTCGTACATCACCCAGACCACGCCGGTGGCCGTGGCATAGGCCACCACGGCAAGGAAGCCGCGGCCGACGTTGGCGAGCTTCCGGCTGTCGACCGAGAAGGCCAGCAGCAGGATGAGCCCAAGCCCCACGGCGATGCCGGCCAGCAGGCGCCATTCCGGGATGCGGACGATCGGCGCGGTGAAGGCAAACTTGGGTTGGCGATCGACGTTGTAGACGCCCCAGTACGCGCCCACCGAGCCTTCGGTCTGGCCCTTCCAGGGCTGGTCGAAGGCTTCCATCAGGTAGTAGACGTAGCCCTGCTTGGCGGCCCGGTCCAGGAAGCGGCGCAGGAACATGGCCTCATTGGCTGGTGAGGCAACGGCGGCATCCCGCGTCCGGCCATTGCTGGGCCAGCCGACCTCGGCGAGCACGATGGGCTTGCCCGGGAAGCGGTTCTTGAGCGCCGCCACCTTGCCATCGATGTAATCGATGGCCGCGGCCGCATCGATGCCTTCCCAGTACGGCAGCATGTGCACGGCAAGGTAGTCGACATGGTCCGCCAGCTCCGGGTGGCGCAGCCAGATGTGCCACGGCTCGGCCGTGCTTACCGGCTGGCGGACGGCGGCGCGGACATGGTCCAGCATGCGCGTCATTTCGGCGACACTGACGTCACCGCGGAGGATGGCCTCGTTGCCGACGACCAGGCGAATCACGTTCTTGTTGGTCTTGGCGAGATGGATGGCCTCCGCCACCTGCGTGGCGTTGTGGTTGAGGCGCGTGTCGATCCACGCGCCCAGGGCCACCTTGATGCCATGCCGGGCGGCGAGCGCCGGGATCTCGGAGAGCGTGCCGTCGGTGCTGTAGGTGCGGACCGAACGCGTGCGGCCCTTGAGCAGTGCCAGGTCCTCGTCGATCTGGGCTGCGCTCGGCAGCTCGTTCAGCACGGCATCCTGGCCGGCGCGATACGGCGAGAAGGCAAAGCCCTGGATCTCGTGTGGCCAGGGTGGTTCGGCAACGGGCTGGTTGGCCAGGCCCCAGAGGGACACGGTAATCACTCCCACGACCGCGGCTATCAGGAATCCAGTGATTCGCATTGTTGTTCTGGCTTGTTCACCGCATGAAGCGGATGGTTGGCGGGGCGCGTATTCTAGTCAGACTCCGGGCGGGTGGTGAGTATTCTCCGATCCGCTTAACTGGCTCTTAACTGATGGCGGCAGCCCGCGGAACAGGCCCCCGGTCGGCATTCCATGCGCATGACATTTAAATGGAGGGGATTGAAGGCATGAACGTCGTGATCACCGGCAGCACGAAAGGCATCGGCCTGGGGCTTGCCCGGGAATTCCTGCAGCGGGGGCACGATGTCGTGGTGTCGAGCCGGGGCTCCGGCGCGGTCGAGAAGGCGGTAGCCGCGCTGCGGGCCGCCCACCCGGGTCGCAAGGTGGCGGGCAAGACCTGCGATGTGGCCGATTACGGCCAGGTCCAGGCGCTGTGGGAGGCGGCCGTGGCGGCGCTGGGCAGCGTCGACATCTGGGTGAACAACGCCGGTCGGGACGGCCACAAGGTGCCGTTCTTCATGATTCCGCCGGACGACTACGTGAAGACGGTCAACACCAACCTCATCGGCCTGATGAACTGCCACCGGGTGGTCATTCCCGGCATGTACAAGCAGGGCTCCGGCATGCTCTGGAACATGGAGGGTTTCGGCAGCAACGGTGCGGTTCGCCCGACGCTCGGCCCCTATGGCGCCACCAAGTACGCGTTGCGGTACTTCACCAAGGCGATGATCGCGGAACTGGCGAAGGCGCCGGTTTGCGTCGGCTACCTGAGCCCGGGAATGGTGCTCACCGACCTGCTGGTCCCGCCACCCGAACAGCGCGGCAAGGGTTGGGAGCAGACGAAGAAGATCCTCAACATCCTGGCCGATACCGTGGAGACGGTGACGCCATTCCTGGTCGACGGCATGCTCCGCGAACACGGCCACCATGGAGCGGCCGTGCGCTGGCTGACCAACCGCAAGATCCAGGGACGATTCCTGATGAACATCTTCAGGAAGCGCGACGTCCTCAGCCCGTTGGGATACTGATCGCGGCCGTCAATCGGCTGGTCCTCAGTCGGCGGGTTTGAACACCAGCCGGACCTCCGTCCGGACGGGTCCGGTGCTGCCGTCCGTGGCGGGATCGAACCGCCAGCGCTTCACGGCGGCCAGGGCCGCGTCGTCGAAGGTGTCATCCGGTTCCGACTTCACGATCCTCACGTCCTGCGTCTCGCCGGACGCAGTGACCATGAAGGCGAGCCGGACCGTGCCGGACAATGCCTGCACGGCGGCCTGGCGTGGATAGTGCGGCTCGACGTAATGCCGCAGGCGGAGGCTCGACAGCGGCACGACCGGCGAGGTGGCCACGGGAGTGGTCGCGGAAGCCGGTGCTGGCAGGGGCAGCCGCAATGGCAACGCAAGCGGCAACGGCAGTGGTGTGGCCATGGCTGGTGCCGCTGGTTCGGGTTCCGGCGCCTGGGATCGGG
>CAZMVP010000205.1:0-1522 GCA_964569355.1 uncultured Chromatiaceae bacterium
TGCCATTGGGATTGCGCGGCAGGGTGCTCCGCCAGTGGACCTGGCCCGGCACCATGTAGAGCGGCATGGCCGATTTGCAGTATTGCAGCAGTGCTTCGGTGGGCTCTACACCAGCCGACGCGGTGGGCACCACGAGCACTGCAACGACATGGCCGAGGCGCTCGTCCTTGAGGCCCAGTGCCACGGCTTCACTGACGAATCCGCTGGCAAGCAACAGGTCTTCCACTTCAGTCGGGCTGATGCGGTAGCCGGAGCTCTTGATCATCTCGTCGTTGCGGCCGCGGAAATACAGGAAGCCGTCCTCGTCCTTGACCACGGTATCACCGGACCACACGGCCAGCTCCGGCTGGCCACCCTGGGTGATGCCGCCCGGTATCGGTTTGAAGCGTCGCGCGGTGAGCTCCGGCGCATTCCAGTAACCGAGCGAGACCAGCGCGCCGCGATGGACCAATTCACCCGGTTCCCCGGGCTCGCAGGCCGATCCATCCGGTCGCAACACGAGGATCTCGGCATTGGGGATCGCCTTGCCGATGGAGTCGGGACGCCGATCGACCTCGCCGGGCGGCAGGAACGTGGAGCGGAAGGCCTCGGTAAGCCCGTACATCAGGAACGGTGCCGCGCCCGGCAGCGCCCGGCGCAGCTTGTCCAGCACGCTCCGGGGCATCACGCCGCCGGTGGTCGCGAAGTAACGAAGGCTGTGGCCCGCATCGCCCGGCCACTCGAGATCGGCCAGCTGGGCCCAGAGCGGAGGCACGCCGGTGATCCCGGTGATGCCCTGCCGGGCGACCATGCGGACAACGTCCTTCGGCAACAGGTAGTCGAGCAGCGTGACTTCGGCCCCGGACAGGAAGCCGGTGGTGAGCTGGCTGAACCCGGCATCGAAGCTCAAGGGCAGCACGGACAGGATGCGGTCATCGGGATGGTTGCCGATGTAACTTGCCACGCTGGTCGCGCCGGCCACGATGTTCCGGTGCGAGAGCATCACGCCTTTCGGCAGGCCGGTGCTGCCGGAGGTATAGAAGATCGCGGCAAGGTCGCCATCGATGCGGCGGTGGCCATGAACCGGTAACTGCGGGGAAACCGCCGTCAGTTCCTGCCACGCCAGGAGCCGCGGGCCGTTCGGGAATCCGGTTGGGGGTGCATCGATGACCACGATATGCCGCAGGTCCGGCAGCCCGCCGGATGTCGCCCCACTGACCTGGAAGAGTTCCTGCAGCCCAGCGAGCCGGCCACTCGAGGTGACGAGGATCCGGGCGCCGCTGTCGCGCAGGATGTGGCCGACCTGCGGCGCCTTGAGCACGGGATTGACCGGCACGAACACGCCGCCAGCCAGCGCCGTGCCAAAAAAGCTCGCGACGGTTTCCGCGGTCTTCGGCAGGTACACTGCCACGCGATCCCGGGCCTCAAGCCCAAGGCCCAGCAGGCCTGCCGCCGTTGCCTGTACCAGATCGGCCAGTTCGCCGTAAGTGAATGCGGTTCCTCCGGATCGGAGCGCCGGCCGTGTACCCTGTCGTGCCGAGGT
>CAZMVP010000205.1:1622-3731 GCA_964569355.1 uncultured Chromatiaceae bacterium
TGCGGACCCTGCTCAAGCAGGATCCCGACAACGTCGACGGCGTGCTGATGCTGGCCGATGTGTCGCTGGCCAGCGGTGACCCTGAACTGGCCGAGCGGAATTTCCGGCGGGCCGCGAGCCTTGGCGTGCCGGTCGACCGGATCTGGGAAGGACAGATGCAGTCCCTGCTGGACCTGGGACGCTACCAGGATGCGCTGGACCAGGCCCGGACGGCGACCGGGCCCCGGACCTTCGCCAGCAACACCGACATGGCCCGCCAGTCGTTGCTCATTGCCCGGGCGCAGATCGGCCTGCAGCGGCCGGACGCGGCCGAGGCGGCCCTTCGGCAGTCGCTGTCGTTCCACGCCACGCCGGAAGCCCACGTGGAGCTTGCGCGCCTGCTGGCGGCAAACCACCGGCAGCCGGAAGCCGATGCCGAATTGCAGGCGGCGCTGGCACTTGCGCCGACGAATCCGGGCGCCCTGCTGATGGAGGGGCAGCAACTCCTGGCGAAGGGCGACCAGCAGCGTGGCGAAGCCGTGCTGAACCAGGCACTGGAACGCAGCCGCGCAGAAAAGGACATCAGTGTGGAAGCCGCGGCCCTGGGGACGCTGGCCGAGATCGACCTTGCCGCGAATCGCCTCGATGTGGCCGGCCAGCGGGCGGATGCCCTGACGAAGCTCATCGGTGACCAGCCGGAAGTGCGCTACCTGCGGGCCCGCGTGGCCCTGGAGCGGAAAGACCTGAAACAGGCCAAGGCCGAACTCCAGGAGATCCTGGCGTCCGACAAGAACTACCTGCCGGCCCAGCGGCTGCTGGGCGCGATCTACACCCTCGAGAACGACTTCGATCTGGCGGAGATGTACCTGCGGCCGGTGCTGGTGGCCAATCCGGAGGACCTGTTCACCCGCCGGTTGCTGGCCACGATCTACCTCGCGCGCAACCGGCCGGCCGATGCCTTGCCCCTGCTGGACAATGCCAAGGCGCCCGACGCAGCCTCGCAGGAAGCCCTGCTCGGCATGCAGGGCCAGGCGAGCCTGCAACTGGGTGACGTCGCCCGGGCCATCTCGATCTTCCGCGAGGGCTCAAAGGCCTACCCGCAGAATCCGCTGTTCGAGCTGGGCCTCGGCCTGACGCTGCTCGCCGAAGGGCGCACCGACGAAGCCGCCGGCCTGCTGGGCCAGGTCCGTGGCCCGGAGGCGGACGCCACGCGCGCCGCCTTCCTGACCATCATCCACATGCAGAAAGGCGAGATCGGCGAGGCACTCGACTCGGCCCGGTCGGTGGTGGACAAGTATCCCAACGAAGCGTGGTCCCACAACCTGCTCGGTTCCGTGCTGATGGCGACCGGCCAGTTCGCCGAGGCGCGCACGGCCATCGGCAAGGCGGTCGCGATCGACCCCAAGGACAATGCCTCGCAGGCGAACCTGGCGCGGGCGGAGGAGCTGCTGGGCAATCCGGCAGCGGCTGCCTCGGCCTGGCAAGTCATCCTGGACCGCGATCCGGCGAATGCCGATGCGGCATTCTGGCTGGCCCGACTGCAGCTCGACCAGGGCAACGTGCCGAAGGCGCTGAAGCTCCTCGAGCCCTTCCAGAAGAGCTCCACGCGGGCGCGATTGCTGGTGGCGTCGATCCTGCTTGATCGTGGTGCGACGGATGATGTGCGCAAGCTCGCAAGCCAGGTGACGCACGACGAACCCGGCAATGCGGAAGCCTGGAACCTGCTGGGCCTGGCCGACATGGTCAGCGGCGCGGTCCGGGATGCCACCGGCAAGTTCAGCAAGGCCACGGAATTGCGGCCGACCAGTGCCCTGTACCAGGTCAACCTGGCGCGCGCCTACCTTGCCCTCGACAACGACAAGGCCGCGACGGACGCGATGGCGGCCGCCCGCAAGCTCGATCCGGACCTCTTGCAGCTGCGCAGCCTCGAGTTCATGCGCTTCCTGCGTCGGGACAAAGTGCCCGAGGCGCGTCGGGTGCTGGATGGCATCAAGGCAGACCGGCTGGGGGACAAGGCCCTCTACCAGTCGATGGATGCCGAGTTGCTGATGGCGGAACATAAACCCGCCGCGGCCGCCGACCTGTACCGTGCGGCTTATGGCGAGCGTCCCAACCTGGACCTCGCGGTCA
>CAZMVP010000206.1:0-3721 GCA_964569355.1 uncultured Chromatiaceae bacterium
GCGCCGGATGCCATGTCGTTGAACCCGGCCCTCTGGTACCGCCGCTGCCTGTGGGCCGGGGCGTGCCTCGCGCTGATCGTGATCGTGCTCGGCGCCTACGTGCGCCTGTCTGACGCCGGGCTCGGCTGCCCGGACTGGCCCGGCTGCTATGGCCACCTCGTGCTGCCGGGCGACTCCGCGAGCCGGACGGCGGCGCAGGCGGTCTTCCCGGACCGGGAGCTGCACGCCGGCAAGGCCTGGCGGGAGATGGTGCATCGCTATGCCGCCAGCACGCTCGGGCTGATCGTGCTCCTGGTGGCGCTGTTTGCCTGGCTGAACCGCCACTCGACGCGCCAGCCGGTGGTCCTGCCGCTGGTCCTGCTCGCCGTGGTGGTTTTCCAGGGCATGCTCGGGATGTGGACCGTCACGCTGCTGCTGAAGCCGCTGATCGTGATGGGCCATCTGCTCGGCGGCATGACCACGCTCGGCCTGCTGGCGTGGCTGCTGCTGGAAGAGCGCCGGCGCAACGCCGATCGCGGTCATCGGCACTTCGCGTGGCCGGTGGTGGCGGGCCTCTGCGTGCTCGTCGCGCAGATCTCGCTCGGTGGCTGGACGAGCTCCAACTACGCAGCCCTGGCCTGCCCGGACCTCCCCACCTGCCAGGGGCAATGGTGGCCGGCCGACACCGACTTCGGCAATGCCTTCGTGCTCTGGCGCGGACTCGGCATCAATTACGAGTACGGCGTGCTGGATGCGCCCGCGCGCGTGGCCATCCATTTCACGCACCGGATGGGGGCCATGCTGACGCTGCTCGTGCTGCTCGCCGCGGCACTCTGGGCCCGGCGGCGGATACCGGTGCATCGCGTGCGGCAGGCGAGCACGCTGGTGGTCCTGGCGGTGCTCGCGCAGGTCAGCTTGGGCTTGAGCATCGTCTGGTTCGGCATGCCGCTGCCGCTGGCGACCGCGCACAACGGGGTTGCCGCGCTGCTGCTGCTGTCGATGATCAACCTGCTGCACGTGACCTCGCTCGGTATTGCGCCGCGCGCGGGCCCGAGGCTCTAGGTGGCGGGGACGATCGGCAGCATGGAACTCACGGATTCATCCGCGGCCATGGATGTCACGCCGATCCTCGAGCCGCTCAATGAGGCGCAGCGCGAGGCGGTCAGTGCGCCACCTGCGCCCATGCTGGTGGTGGCCGGTGCCGGCAGCGGCAAGACCCGCGTGCTGGTCCATCGCATCGCGTGGCTGATCCAGGTCGAACAGGTGTCGCCGCTGGGGATACTGGCGGTCACCTTCACCAACAAGGCTGCCGCGGAAATGCGTGGCCGGATCCAGGACCTGCTGGACATGCCGGTCAACCACCTGTGGATCGGCACCTTCCACGGCCTGGCCCATCGGCTGCTGCGCCGCCATGCGCGCGACGCAGGCCTGCCCGAGGGCTTCCAGATCCTCGATGCCGAGGACCAGCAACGGCTGATCCGCCGGCTGATGAAAGGCCTCGACCTCGACGAGTCCACCTGGGTGCCGCGCGAGGTGCAGTGGTTCATCAACCACCACAAGGACGAAGGCCAGCGCCCGGCCCAGCTCAAGGACGACGGCGACCCGAACCGCCGGCAGATGATCCACCTCTACCAGCTCTACCAGGATGCCTGCGACAAGGCGGGGCTCGTGGACTTCGCGGAACTGCTGCTGCGCGCCTTCGAGCTGTGGAAGAACAACCCCGAGGTGCTCGCGCAGTACCGGCGGCGGTTCCGCCACATCCTCGTGGACGAGTTCCAGGACACGAACGCGATCCAGTATGCCTGGCTCCGGCTGCTTGCCGGCACCTCGGGCGTGCCTTTCGTCGTCGGCGACGACGACCAGTCCATCTACCGCTGGCGGGGCGCCCGCACCGAGCACCTGCGGCGTTTCCAGCGGGATTTCCCCGGCGCCCGGGTCGTCAAGCTGGAGCAGAACTACCGCTCGACCAAAACCATCCTCGGCGCGGCCAACGCGATCATCGCCCACAACTCGGGACGCCTGGGCAAGGAGCTGTGGACGGCCGGCAGCGAGGGCGCGCCGATCCGGCTCTACCGGGCCTACAACGAACGCGACGAGGCCGAGTTCGTCGTGGCCCGCATCCAGGATTGGGTGCGGCAGGGCAATGCCCGCAGCGAAGTCGCCGTGCTGTACCGATCCAACGCCCAGTCCCGGGTCTTCGAGGAAGTCCTGCTGCGGGCAAACCAGCCCTACCGCGTGTATGGCGGCCTCCGGTTCTTCGAGCGGGCCGAGATCAAGGATGCGCTGGCCTACCTGCGCCTTCTGGCCAATCGCGACGATGACCCCTCCTTCGAGCGGGTGGTCAACCTGCCGACCCGGGGCATCGGCGCCCGCTCGATCGATGCGGTCCGCGAGTACGGCAAGGCCAACGGCCTGTCGCTGTGGCGGGCGGCCATCGCAGTGGCGGCCAGCGAGGCGGGCAGCCGGAGCGGGAAGGCGCTGCAGGTGTTCCTGCACCTCGTCGAAACCATGGCCCGCGACACGCAGAGCCTCCCGCTGCACGAGCAGGTGGACCATGTGATCCGGCACAGTGGCCTCATCGAACATTACCGCAAGGAGCCGCGTGACCGGGCCGAGGCGCGGCTGGAGAACCTCGCCGAGCTCGTCAGCGCGGCACGCGGCTACGATCCGGAAGAGGACACCGAGGACATGCCGCCGCTGGTCGCGTTCCTGGCCCACGCGGCGCTCGAGGCGGGCGACAACCAGGGTGATGCCTGGGACGACTGCGTGCAGCTGATGACGCTGCACTCGGCCAAGGGCCTGGAGTTCTCCGTGGTGTTCCTGACCGGCCTCGAGGATGGCCTGTTTCCCCATCGGCGCTCCTCGAGCGATCCGGAAGGCCTCGAGGAGGAGCGCCGCCTGTGCTACGTGGGAATCACGCGGGCGATGAGCGAGCTCTACCTGAGTCATGCCGAACAACGCCGGCTGCACGGCACCGACAGCTTCGGCCAGCCCTCGCGGTTCATCGGCGAGATCCCCGCGGAACTGATCGAGGAAGTCCGGCCGCGCATGCAGGTGGCGCAGCCGATGTACCGGCGTGGCACCCTCGCGGAGGACACGGGCACCGGGATCCGGCTCGGCCAGCGCGTGCGCCATGCCAAGTTCGGCGAGGGGGTAGTACTCTCCTGCGAGGGAGCCGGCGCCCATGCCCGCGTGCAGGTCAACTTCGAGGAAGCCGGCGCGAAGTGGCTGGTGATGTCGTACGCCAACCTCGAGATCCTGCCTGGAAGGGGTCGGGACCGATGAAGATCCTGTTGCTCGGCGCCGGGCAGGTGGGCTCGACGGCGGCCTATCAGCTGGCCCGCGAGGAGTCGAACGAGGTCACGATCATCGACCTGAATCCGGCGGTGCTGCGCGACCTGCATAACCGGCTCGACCTGCGCACCGTCCAGGGCCATGCCGCCTCGCCGGCGGCACTCGAACGGGCGGGTGCCGCCGATGCCGACATCGTGATCGCGCTGACCAACTCCGACGAGGTCAACATGATCGCCTGCCAGGTGTGCTGGAAGCTCTTCCGGACGGAGACCAAGATCGCCCGGATCCGATCCAGCGAGTACATGAACACGCCCGGCCTGTTCGGTCCCGATGGCGTGCCCGTCGACCTGCGCATCAGTCCCGAGGAGCTGGTGACCCGGCACATCGAGCAGCTCATCAGCTATCCCGGCGCGTTCCAGGTGCTGGACTTCGCCGAGGGCAAGGTGCA
>CAZMVP010000207.1:0-3716 GCA_964569355.1 uncultured Chromatiaceae bacterium
CACCGCAGCGACCTGTTCAACATCGCGATCCAGGCGGGTGCGATCCTCGCGGTGGTGTTGATCTACCGACAGCGGTTGTGGACGCTGGCCCTGGCCTTTGCCGGACGTGGGGCGCCCGGTGGCAATGCCGGCAGCAGCAGTAGTGGTGGTGGGCCGGCCGGATTGGACCAGGTCCGGGCTCGCGACTATGGGCTCAAGCTGGTTGGAGCCTTCGGCGTGACCGCGGTGCTCGGCCTGTTGGTCAAGAAGGCCGGCTGGCAGCTGGATGATGCGATTGGCCCGATTGCCTGGGCACTGGTGGTGGGTGGCATCTGGATGGTGCTGGCCGAGCAGCTGGCGGCACGTCGGGCGGCGACGCTCGGAGAACGCAGCGACATCACCTGGACCGTGGCGATCCTGGTCGGCATCGCGCAGGTGGTGGCCGGGGTCTTCCCGGGCACCTCGCGCTCGGCGGCGGCGATCTTCGTCGCGCTGCTCTTCGGCGTGACCAATCGCGCCGCGGCGACCGAGTTTGCGTTCCTGGTGGGCATCCCGACCATGTTCGCCGCCTCAGGCTATGAGCTGCTCGACGTGATCCGGCAGGGCCGGACGGCGGGCGAGGACTGGGCGGCGCTGGGCGTGGCCTTCGTGGCGTCGGCGGTCACGGCCTTCGTTGCGGTGAAATGGCTGCTGCGCTACATCCAGTCACACCGCTTCACGGCGTTCGCGGTGTATCGCCTGATCTTCGGTGCGCTGCTGCTCTGGTGGGTTCCCGCGGCCTGAGCCCGGCATGCCTGGTACCTGCATGGCATTGGGGTGGCGATGACAGGGGTAGCCGCACCATCGCCGGCGGAGCCGGATCCCGGGCGCTTCTTCTGGCATGGCGTCTGGGTTCTGGTGATGGCCGTGACCGTGCTGCCGCTCTTCGGCCTGCGCGTCCCGCCAATGCTGCCGTACCTGCCGCTCCTCGTGATCCACGAGTTCGCGGCGTTCGCCTACGTGGGGCATACGCTCTTCAGCAACATCTGGGCCATGCGCCTGCGCATGACGCAACCACGGGAGACCGGGATCTGGGCCCGCGGCATGCTGCGCAAGATGGCGCTCGCCATCACGGGCCCGACGGCGGTCATCGTGCCGCTCGCCGGCCTGCAGCTCGTGGACTACCTCGGCGGGCTATTCCGCAATCCGTGGGCCTGGGATGCCTACCTCGCGTTCTGGCTGATGGCCGGCTTCAGCATCGTGCCGGACGTGATCCGCTACGGCCGGAACCGGCACGCCGACGATCCCGGCCACGGCCTGAAGAGCGGGGCCATCCGCGGCATCCTTGCCCTGGTGCTGGTGATCTACATCCTGTTCTGCATGGTCACCAAGATGAGCTTCGTCGCCCGGTGGTTCATCCCAGTCGGTGCCTGACCCCCCGCCGGCGCGGGGCACCACGTCCGATCCCTCCTTGCGGTCGCGGTACAGCGCGGCCCGGACCAGCAGCATCAGCGTGATCGGCGTGGTCAGTGTCAGGAAGACGCCGATCAGGACCTCGTGGAAGATCGGCCGGCCATCCAGCACCGAGAAGCAGGTGATCGAGGCAGCCACCATGAAGAAGGTGCCCAGCGTGGAACCCAGTGTCGGGGCGTGCACGCGCTTGTAGAAGTTCTTCAGGCGCAAGAGGCCAATGGACCCGACGAAGGTGAACCCCGCGCCGAGCAGGACGAAGACGGCAACAAGGATTGCCGCCCAGGAAGGCAGCGCTTCGAGATGGTTCATTCGATCACCTGTCCGCGCATCAGGAACTTCGACAGGGCCAGCGTGCCGGCAAGGCCCAGCAACGCGATGATCATCCCGGCTTCGACATACAGCACGCTGCCGCTCCGGATGCCGATGGTCAGCAGCAGGATCATGGCGTTCACGTACAGCGCATCGAGCGCCAGCACGCGGTCCTGCGCGCGCGGGCCCCGCACCATGCGAACCACCGAGAAGCCCATCGCCAGCAGCAGCAGGACCTGGGCGAGGAAGATCGCGGCGACGAGCAGCGCGTGGCTCATTGGAAGATCTCCAGCAAGGGGTTTTCGTAGCGTTGCTTGATGGCCTCGATCGAGGCCTTTTCATCGACGAGGTCCAGTACATGGATCAGCAGCACGCGCGACCGGGCATCATGGCTGACCCAGATCGTGCCGGGCGTTGACGTGATGATGCAGGCAAGCACCGCCAGGCCGTAGGGATCAGTCAGGGCGAGCGGGATGGCCACGAAGCCGGACGTCGGCCGGCTGCGAAGGCGCAGGATGATCCACGCCACTGCGAAGTTCGAGCGCACGATGTCGAGGGTCACGCGCAGGAACAGGGGGCCGAGCAGGTACCACTTGCGCAGGTGCGCCTTCGGTGGCTGCAGCAGGCCGAGCACCTTGCCGAGCACCATTCCGGCCAGCGCGCCCAGCACCAGCGTGCCGGGCGCGACGCTCCGGTTGAACAGCAGCCAGATCAGGAGCAGCAGGGCCGACAGCACCGGATAGGGCAGCCACCGTTTCATGGTTGCCCTGCTTTCGCCGCCGACAGGACCTGCAGGCCGTATTCCCCGGGGGCGTGCAGCTCATGCGCGGCCTCATCGAGGTAGCGCATCGGCCGGTCGACCACGACCGTCAGCAGCACGCACAATGCCAGCAGGGTGACCACCGACAGGGTCTCGCTGACCCGCACCTCCGGGAACTGCCGCTCGGGGTCGGCCCAGAACACCTGGATGCCGGCGCGGCACAGCGCGATGATCGTGAAGAACCCGGCGGCGATGACCAGCGCGAACAACGTGGTTGCGCCAGCGCCTTCCATTGACGCCAGTGGCGCCAGCAACGCGAACTTGGCGAGGAAGCCGGACAGGGGCGGCAATCCGGCGAGCAGCAGCGCGCAGAGCAGGAAGCAGAGGCCCAGCACGGCGACCGGCGCGGTGATCACCACCCGGCTTTCGTCTTCGCCGGCATACAGGCTTTCGCCCAGGTCGCCGGCCTGCTCGTAGGGTTCGAGCCGCAGGCTGTTGCCGGCCTCCTCGTCGCTATCCGGCGTCAACAGGCCGGCAACGAGGAAGAATGCGGCGATGGCCAGCGTGGCGATCACGAGGTAGGCCAGTGCGCCGGCCGTGACCGCCGGCAGCCTGAGCGCGATGGCGCCGAGCAGGGTGCCGGAGGAAATCACCACGTTGTAGCCGGCCAGCGTGCCGAGGTCCCGTGCGGCGAGCAGCCCCGTGATCCCGGCCAGCATGGTGGCGCATCCGCCCCACAGCAGCCAGTCGCTGCCGAAGCCGGCGGAAGCCGGCCCGGCCTCGGTGCCGAACAACAGCAGGCCAAGCCGCAGCAGGATGTAGATGCCGACCTTGGTCATGAGCGCGAACATCGCGGCCACCGCGGGCGCCGAGGCGGCATAGGTCCGCGGCAGCCAGAAGCCGAGTGGCCACATCGCGGTCTTGACCAGGAACGCGATGCCGAGGATCGCGGCGCCCGCGTGCAGCAGCGTGCGGGTGTGGTCAGGCAGGGTCGGGATCAACGCCGCCAGGGCCGCCATGTTCAGCGTGCCGGTGACGCCGAAGATCAGGCTGACGCCGATCAGGAAGAGCATCGAGGCCGTGAGGTTGATGGCGATGTAATGGAGCCCGGCGCTGACCCGTCGCGGGCCCGAGCCATGCAGCGCCAGGCCATAGGAGGCGGCCAGCAGCACCTCGAAGAACACGAACAGGTTGAACAGGTCGCCGGTCAGGAAGG
>CAZMVP010000208.1:0-3659 GCA_964569355.1 uncultured Chromatiaceae bacterium
TCGGGAAGAATCCATCGCCTGATGGCAGCTGCCGTTGTTCCGGCAGCCCGACAGTTCATTGATCCAGTTGGTGATGAGCGCGGCACCCGCGCTGTCCGGCACGCTCGAAGCGAGTGGCGGCATGTTGCAGGTCTGGGTGCCCGCCAGGGACTGCGAGTAGCGCAGGTCCATGGTCACGCCGGCTGGCCGCTACGTTGTCCATGAGCGCCTCGATCACGCGCAGCGGACCTTTCACGTTGGCGCCCGCAATCGCGTCGTACTCGCGGAAATCGAAGTGGCCGTACTTCTGCACGGCGGGGTTACGGGACAGGTCCATGTTGTTGATCAGCAGCGACGCGCATGCCAGGACCAGCACACCCAACCTGCGGGCGGCCCGGCCGGAGAGGATGCCGCTGGGCATGAAAAGTGGTTCCATATGGGAGAGGCGGGCCTTAGGCTAACAACCCGCTGCCCGATGAGCCACATTCAGGAGCCTTGCGTCATGTCCGCCAATCCCGCCCCGACTCCATCCGCCGGCGACCTGCCGGCCAGCCTTGCCGCCGTGGTGGGCGAGTCCCATGTACTCACCGGCGCCGCCGACCGCAGCTTCTACGCCATGGATGTCTACAACCAGCGCGAGGTACCGCTGGCGGTGGTGCAACCGGGTACCGTGGATGAGCTGCAAGCCGTGGTGCGCCTGGCAACCACGGCCGGCATCGCGGTGGTCCCCCGGGGCGGTGGCGCGTCCTACACCGATGGCTACCTGCCGACGCGCGCCGATTCGATACTGGTCGACACCGGGCGGCTGAACCAGATCGTCGAACTGAACGAAACCGACATGTACGTGTCGGTCGAGCCCGGCATCACCTGGGCGGAGTTGTGGCAGGCATTGAAGGCCAAGGGTCTGCGGACCTCGTTCTGGGGACCCTTCTCGGGGCTCAAGGCCACCGTCGGCGGTTCGATGTCGCAGAACAGTGCGAGCCTCGGTTCCGGCAACCACGGCATTTCCGCCGATGCCGTGCTCGCTTTCGACATCGTGCTGGCCAATGGCGAGATCCTGAAGACCGGGTCGAGCGCGGCGCGGAACGGCACGCCCCATTTCCGCTGGTATGGCCCGGACCTCACGGGCCTGTGCACCGGCGATGCCGGCGCGTTCGGCATCAAGTCGAAGATCACGCTGAAGCTCATCAAGAGCCCGCCGTTCACGGGCGCCGCCTCATTCGGCTTCGACACCTTCGACGACATGGCGCGCGGCATGGCCGCCGCGGCCCGGGAAGGTGTGGCAGCCGACAATTTCGCAATCGATCCCAAGCTGCAGCAGGGGCAGCTCTCCAAGGCCAATGCCCAGGCCGCGATCGGCGCCGCATGGGCCGTGGCAAAGACCGCCCGCAACCCGCTGGTCGCCGCCGGCCGGCTGCTGAAGATGGCCATCGCCGGCAAGCGCTTCCTGGCCGCCCACAATTATTCGGCGCATTACACGGTGGAGGGTGTCTGCCAGGCTGAGGTCAACGCCAAGCTGGACCTGATCCGCGCCGCGATGCGCGGCGCCGGCACGGAAATGCCCAACACGGTGCCGACCGTGCTCCGCGCGATGCCGTTCATTCCGCTGTATCCGATCCTGGGGCCGAAGGGCGAACGCTGGGTCCCGCAGCACGGCCTCATGCCGTTCTCGAAACTGACCGAATTCAACCGGAAACTGCAGAAGCTCTACGCCGACAACGCGCAGCGCATGCAGAAGGCGAAGGTCGACAAGGGCGCGATGTTCATGACGGCCAACACCCACGCCTTCCTGTACGAACCGGTGTTCTACTGGGAAGACAGCCGCACGGCTTTCCACAACCGCTATCTGCCGGAGGAATACCTGAAGACGCTGCCGAAGTATGGCGAGAACCCGGAAGCCCGTGCGCTGGTGAAGGAACTGCGCCGCGAGATCAACGAGATCTTCGGCTCGGTGGGAGCGGTGCACATGCAGGTGGGCAAGAGCTATCCCTACTTCGAAGGCCGCAACCCGGCGGCGGCGCGGGTGCTGCGGGATCTCAAGAAGAGCGTCGATCCGCAGAACCTGATGAACCCTGGCGCACTGGGGTTGTAGGTTCGTCGCTCGATCGGGAGTGGCCGCCGGGGCGGGAAGCCTCTGGCGGCCAGTGCGGGCGGACCCGAGGCCTCGCCAAGGGCATCCCCCACCCCGGGACGCACCGGCCAACCGCCACTGACGAACTGCCCGGAATCAGGTCGATGGCTTCCCGGAAAAGTCGATGCCCTGCGCCAGCGGCAGGCTCGTGCCGAAATTGATCGTGACAGTCTGCCGGCGCATGTAGGCCTTCCAGGCATCCGAGCCGGCTTCGCGTCCGCCGCCGGTTTCCTTCTCGCCGCCGAACGCACCGCCGATCTCGGCACCCGAGGTGCCGATGTTGACGTTGGCGATGCCGCAGTCGCTGCCGGCAGGACCGAGGAACTGTTCGGCGTGCTGCAGCCGGTCAGTGAAGATCGCCGACGACAGGCCCTGTGGCACGGCGTTCTGCATGGCGATGGCTTCATCGAGGGTGTCGAAGGGGATCAGGTAGAGGATCGGCGCGAAGGTCTCGGCCTGCACGACCGGCCAGTCGTTCTCGGCCATGACGATGGTCGGCTCGACGAAATGCCCGTTGCTGGTGCGCCGCTTGCCGCCACGGAGGATCTTCGCACCCTGTTTTACGAGTTCGGCGATGACCTGCTCGTAGCGGTCCACGGCGTTGGCGTCGATCAGCGGACCCATCAGTGTGCCCGGGCCCAGCGGGTCGCCGATCTTCACCTGGGCGTAGGCAGCCACGAGCCGCTTGCCCAGTTCGTCCAGGCGGCGGCGATGCACCAGCAGGCGCCGAGTGGAGGTGCAGCGCTGGCCGGCCGTGCCCACCGCGCCGAACACGATCGCCGGAACGGCCAGGTCCAGGTTGGCATGTTCATCGACGATCACGGCGTTGTTGCCGCCGAGCTCCAGCAGGCAGCGGCCGAAGCGCCGGGCCACCCGGCTGGCCACGCCGGCGCCGACGGCCGACGAACCGGTGAACGAAACCAGGTCCACGCGCGGGTCATCCACGAAGCGGGTGGCGAGCGCCGCGTCACTGGTGTTGAACAGGAAGAATGCCGGCGGCAGGCCATTGGCCTCGAACACCGAGGCACACAGCCGTTGCACGGCGACACTGGCCAGCGGTGCCTTGGGCGATGGCTTCCATACCGTGACATTGCCGCACACGGCGGCAATGAAGGCGTTCCACGACCAGACCGCCACCGGGAAATTGAAGGCGCTGATCACGCCGACCACGCCGAGCGGGTGCCATTGCTCGTACAACCGGTGCAGCGGCCGTTCCGACGGCAGGGTCCGGCCGCCGAGCATGCGCGACAGCCCGACGGCATAGTCCGCGATGTCGATCATCTCTTGGACTTCGCCATCGCCCTCGGCCTTGATCTTGCCGACCTCGAGCGCGACGAGGCTGCCGAGCGCATCCTTGTGCAGCCGCAGTGCCTCGCCCACCTGCCGGACCGCCTCGCCCCGGCGCGGCGCCGGCAGCTCGCGCCATGCGACGGCCGAGTTCCGGGCGCTGCTGATCACCTGTTCGTAGTCCTGCTCGCTGGCCGCCGCCACGCCCGCAAGCGCGGTGGCCGTGGTCGGGTTCTCCGAGGCGATCTGCTCGCGATTTCCG
>CAZMVP010000209.1:0-3647 GCA_964569355.1 uncultured Chromatiaceae bacterium
TAGAACTTCAGGGCAAAGCCGCGGATGTCGCGTTCCGCATCGGCGGCACCACGTTCCCCGGCCACGGTGGTGAAACGTGCAAACAGGTCGGTTTTCTTGCCGATCTTCGAGAACAGCCTCGCGCGCGTGTATTTCGTGATGTCGCCGGTCACGGTGAACGTGCCGTACGCCCCCGAGCCCTTGGCGTGCATCCGGCGCTCCGGGATCACTTCGCGATCGAAATGAGCCAGCTTCTCCAGCAGCCATACGTCCTGCAGCAACGTCGGTCCGCGCGGACCGGCGGTCAGCACGTTTTGGTTGTCGGGTACCGGGGCGCCGGCAACGGTGGTGAGGCGGGGTTTCGAAGACTTGATCGGTTTGGCCATGGCTGGACCTGCCTCGCTGTGGAATAACACGAACTGCCGGCGATGTTATCGGTAATGCAGCCTGCGTGATACTGCCAGCCGATGCGCGCGCCGCATCGCCGCAGCACCCGTTCCGGGCGATGGCCATGGGCCGGGCAATGCCCTCGACGAAAGCTGATATGGTTGGCCTCCACCCATGCATGTGCCGCGCTTTTGCCGAGGAGAGGGAACCGTGAGCATCAAGGACAAGGTTGCATTGGTCACCGGCGCCGGCCAGGGCATCGGGCGGGCGATCGCACTCAGGCTGGCGAGTGATGGCGCCCATGTGGCGATCGTGGACCTGGACGACAAGAAGATGCAGGCCGTTGCCGACGAGGTGAAGAAGGCCGGGCGCAAGGCCACCACCTTCAAGGCCGACATCAGCCAGCGCGACCAGGTCCATGCGGCGGTTGCGCATGCCGAGAAGGCGCTCGGCGGTTTCGACATCATGGTCAACAATGCCGGCATCGTGGACGTCGGGCCCGTTGCCGAGGTCGAACCCGCGGACGCCGATCGGATACTCAAGATCAATGTCGAAGGCGTCCTGTGGGGTATCCAGGCTGCCGCGAAGAAGTTCAAGGAACGCAAGCACAAGGGCAAGATCATCAATGCAGCGTCCATAGCCGGGCACGAGGGATTTGAACTGCTTGGCATCTACTCAGCCAGCAAGTTTGCCGTGCGCGGCCTGACGCAGGCGGCTGCCAGGGAATATGCCAGTGACGGCATAACGGTGAATGCCTACTGTCCCGGCGTCGTCGGCACCGATATGTGGGTCGATATCGACAAGCGGATGGCCGAGATCACCGGCGCCAAGGTCGGCGCGACTTACGAACGATATGTGGAGGGCATTGCCCTGGGGCGGGCCCAGACGCCGGAAGACGTGGCGGCCACGGTGTCGTTCCTGGCCGGGCCCGACTCCGACTACATCACCGGACAGTCCCTGATCACGGATGGCGGCCTCGTTTACCGGTAGCGCAGCGGAGGCATCATGGGCTTGCTGGTCGACGGACAATGGCGGAACGAGTGGTACGACACCACGGCAACCGGTGGGCGCTTCGAACGATCGAAGAGCCAGTTCCGCAACTGGATCACCGCGGATGGACGCGCGGGGCCGTCGGGTGGCGACGGATTCAAGGCGGAAGCCGGCCGGTATCACCTGTACGTGTCCTTCGCCTGCCCGTGGGCGCATCGGACACTGGTCATGCGGGCCTGGAAGGGGCTTGAGGACCATATCGGCATCTCCGTGGTGCACCCGCTCATGCTCGAGCAGGGCTGGGAGCTTGCCACCGACTTTCCCGGCGCCACCGGCGATCCCCTGTACGGCTTCGGGAAGCTGTACGAGCTGTATCGCAAGGCAGATCCCGGCTACTCGGGCCGGGTGACCGTGCCGGTCCTGTGGGACAAGGAGCGCGGGACCATCGTCAACAACGAGTCCGCGGAGATCATCCGGATGCTCAACACGGCATTCGACGGGATCGGCGCACGTCCGGGCGACTATTGCCCGGCAGACCTGCGCGAGGCGATCGACGCGCTCAATGCCGTGGTTTACGACAGGGTCAACAACGGTGTCTACAAGGCCGGTTTCGCGACCAGCCAGGAAGCCTACGACGAAGCAGCCGTGAAGCTGTTCGAATCCCTCGAGGATCTCGAGGTGCGCCTGGGGCGGAGCCGCTACCTGCTGGACAACACCCTGACCGAAGCGGATCTCCGGCTATGGACGACGCTGGTGCGCTTCGATGCGGTGTACGTGACCCACTTCAAGTGCGACCGGAAGCGCATTGCGGATTATCCGAGTCTCGGCGGGCTGCTGCGTGACATCTACCAGATGCCCGGCGTGGCCGAAACGGTCCACATGGACCATATCCGCCACCACTACTTCCGCAGCCACGCAACCATAAACCCGCACGGGATCATCTCCATCGGGCCCAGGCTCGATTTCCAGGCGCCCCATGACCGGGCGCGGCTGGGCCCGCGCGAGATCCGTGGCGGCTGACGCGGCCATCATTCCGGTGCCAGCTTGTTGAACTGGTCGGCCAGGTGATCGATCAGCGCGCGCACCGATGGCAGCAGCCCGCGACGTGACGGGAAGACAACGTGCACGATTTCCCGTTGTGGCCGCCAGTCCGGGATCACGTGCAGCAGCTCGCCGCGGGTGACCTGTTCGCCGATCATCATCGTTGGCAGCTGGACCACGCCAGCGCTGGCCACGGCCGCATCGCGCAGCGTGATCATGCCGCCGGTGACCAGCCGGGGGTGGTGGTAGACCGTGGCCCGGGCGCCCTCGGGCCCCTGCAGGTGCCATGCATGCTCGTTCCGGGGGCTGCCGAGCGCCAGGCTCGGGAACCGCGCCAGGTCGGCGGGGCCTTGCGGCAGGCCGTGCTGCTCGACCACACCGGGCCCGGCCACGAGGCATTGGCCGCGCTCGGCGAGCACGCGCATCACGAGCTCGCTGTCCTCCAGTGGCGGCGGGCGTACCCGGAGCGCCATGTCGATGCCCTCCTCGACCAGATCGACACGCCGGTTGGTGGCCTCGAGGTGGATCACGACCCCCGGGTGGCTGGTCATGAAGCTGGCGATCATCGGGGACACCTGCGCATCCAGCAACGCGATCGGACAACTCATGCGGATGATGCCGCGGGGTTCCGACTGGATAGCCTCGATGGCCTGCATCGCGGCCTCGGCCTCGACCAGCATCGCCTTGCAGTGGGCGTAGAAGGTCTGCCCGATCTCGGTGACCGAGAAGTGTCGCGTGGAGCGCTGGAGCAGCCGGACGCCCAATCGCTCCTCGAGCAGTGCAATCCGCCGGCTCAACCGGGATTTCGGCAGGCCCAGGGCACGCCCGGCCGCGGCAAAGCCCCGGTGGTCGACCACCTGGACGAAGTACTGGAGATCATTCAGGTCCTGCATGATGCTGATCCAGCGTCCTATCAATAGGACGCTGAGGATAGTTCTTCCAGGCTACCGGTACCATCGTTGCTCTCGTATGGTGAGTGCCACGAGGTTTCCACCAACAACGGGAGGCAGACATGAAGAAGATCCTGGGCATCTACGATCCGCCACGGGGGCACTGGGTGGGCGACGGCTTCCCGGTCCGGTCGCTGTTCTCCTACAACACGCATGGCCGGGACCTGAGCCCGTTCCTGCTGCTGGATTACGCCGGTCCGCATGCGTTCGAACCGACGACCGCGCGGCGCGGTGTCGGCGAGCACCCGCATCGCGGGTTCGAAACCGTGACCATCGTTTACGACGGCGAGGTCGAACATC
>CAZMVP010000210.1:0-3623 GCA_964569355.1 uncultured Chromatiaceae bacterium
GCAGACTGGCCCTGAACGCTAGGCCGCAACCACCGGATTGTCAACGAATTGGTGCGCATTTACCTACTGCGCCAGGACGAATCCCGCGAGTGCGCTGGCTTCCGCGTCGCTCAGGCCCGGGTTGGAGGGCATGACCGCCTGGCCCCACTTGCCCGATCCACCCTGCACGATGGACCTGGCCACGAGTGCCCGGGCGTCGGCCTTGCCCTTGTATTTTTCCGCCACGTCGTGGAACGCCGGGCCGACGATCTTCGTATCGGCGGCATGGCAACTGAAGCAGGCATGCTCGTTCAGCAGCGCCTGCAGGTCGATGCTGGCGTCCTTGTTGGCGGAAGGCGCGGGTGATGCCGCCAGGATGCCGGGATCCGTGGCCTTCGCACTGCCATAGGCCACTGCGAGGTAGGCGCCGATGGCCTTGATCTCGCTGTCGTCAAGCGGGGCGCCGTAGGCGCTCTTCATCTTGGCAACCTCCGCGGTCCACTGGGCCTGGCTCAAGCCCGGTGGCTGGAAGCTCAAGTAATCCGCGGAATGGCAGATGCCGCACTTTCGCTCGGCCATCGCGTAGCCCGGCAGCGGCGAGGCGCGCAGCTTCGTGTGGTCCGGCGGCAGCTGGATCGTGCGTGGCGCGGCTGCGGCCGCCCCCATCGCCAGCGTGGCGAGACAGCCCATGACCAGGAGTGTTCCGTTCTTCATGTTGCAGTCCTCAGGCAATCACCACGGGCGTGGTCTCGACGACATTGCGCAGGTATCCGGCCGGGTTCCAGGTGGCTTTCAGCGGTTGCACCGCACCCCGGTTGCTGGTGGCTCGCACCATGAGCCGTGCATCCCCCTTGCGCGGGAAGGTCACCGGCAGGCGCCATTCGCGGAATGAAAAGCGCCCGAGGTCCGGTCCCAGCGCGGCATCACGCCAGCTTTGTCCGCCATCGATCGACACCGCCACGGACCGGATGCCGGAACCCCCGTCGAAGGCGATGCCCTTGAGCTCGGTCGGCTGGCCGATCGGCAGCGTACCGCCTGCCATCACGCTGGTGATGAAGCTGCGGACGGGCAGCGTGGTCACCGGACGGGTGTTGCCGGCCGGCGTGCCCGGCGCGACACAGGCGCAGTCGTTGTCGGGGACCCGATAGCCCTTGGTCATGAAGAAGGCATCGTGGCCGGAGAATTCGTGGTCGATGACCTCGATCGTGGCCAGATGTTTCACCCAGTAAGTGCCGAAATAGCCCGGCACGACCAGCGTCAGCGGGTAACCATTCAGGAACGGCAGCTCCTCGCCGTTCATGTTCCAGGCAAGCAGCGGCTCGCCACTCATCGCGTGGTCGATGTGCAGCGCCTTGCGGAAGTCCGGCGTGGAAGGCAATACCGGCTTGTCCATGCCATCGAACGTGACCCGCACCGCACCGGCGCGCACGCCGACCTTGTCGAGCAGGGCCTTGAGCGGTACGCCCGTCCAGCGGGCATTGCCCATTTCGCCATTGGTGCTCTGCGCGCCGAAGACACGCGGCGAAGCGTAACCACGGCTGTTGCCCGTGCACTGCTTGACGGCCACGATGTCCACCGGTTCTGCCAGGGCCTTCACATCCGCCAGCGAGAGGTCGAGCGGTCGCTGCACGAGTCCCTTCACGGCCAGGCGCCAGGTGGCCGGGTCGATCGACGTGGGGATGTCGGCCAGGTGATAGCGCACGAAGAAGGCATCGTTGGGCGTTAGCACGCCTTCGTTGAACACCGGGAATGGCGTCGACAGGTGCGGCGGGCGGGTATGGACCAGGATCAGCTCGCGTTTGCCCGGGTAGCGCACCAGGGGTCGCGGCCCGGCGGCGAAGGTCACGCCTTCCGATGTGTCGATCCCGGCCATGGCCTGCAACGGCGAGGTGGCGAGGGCCAGGGCGCCTGCCCCGCGGAGGAACGAACGCCGTGAGGCCTGCGGCAACCGGTCATCTTCTGTCATGGGTCATTCACCCTGGTCTGGTGGAAGAGTCCTGTCCACGCACGGCACGAACCGGCCTGCCGTTCGGCTCGGCGAGGGTCTGTGCAGCGGGACGGAAGGGGCCATGTTACGACTTCTGCGTCCCGATGGTCGATCCCGTCGGCAATGATCCGCGCGGGTTACAGGCTCGACACGAAATCCCGGATGCCGTTCAGGAGCATCTGCGTTGCCAGGATCACAAGGATCATGCCCATCAGGCGTTCCAGCGCGCGGGAGCCGCGCTCGCCGATCACGGCGAGTATCTTCGGTGAAGCAACCAGCAGCAGGGTCGTGACCAACCAGGCCAGGAACAATGCGAGCGCCCACTGGGGCATCTGGCCGGGGCGGCTCGAGCTCAAGAGCAGCAACACCGCGATGGTGGATGGCCCGGCGATCAGCGGCATGGCCAGCGGCACGATGAAGGGGTCGTCGGTTGCCGCATCCTCGCCGCCCTCGGCACCGGTGGGGAAGACCATGCGCAGCGAGATGATGAACAGCAGCACGCCGCCGGCGATGTTCAGCGACGACTGGCTGAGACCGAGGAAGGCAAGGGCCGTGTTGCCAGCAAACAGGATAGCCATGAGGATGAGGAGCGCGATGAACATCTCGCGGGTCACCACGGCCCGGCGCCGGCCCGGCTCGACCCTGGCAAGGACGGCATGGAAGATCGGCACGTTGCCCAACGGATCCATCACGAGGAACAGCGTGACGGCAGCCGATGCGATGTCGTTCCAGTTCAAATCCGGGCCTCCAGGATCGACACGCCACCCGCGGTGCCGATCTCGCGCTTGAAGGAAAAACCTGCCGCGGCGAGCAGGGTTTCGTACTCCTGCCGTGTCCGCTGCTTGCCGCCGATCAGGGCCAGCATGTGGATGTCCAGCATCTTGGCCCATGTCGGGCCGGGATCATCGGGAACCATTTCCTCGATGACCATCAGTGTAGCTTCCGGTGGCGCCGCGGCCCGGATGGCCTTCAGGATCGCCACGGACTCGGCATCGTGCGAGATACCCCCAGATGCCGCCGCTGATGACCTGGTCGCCCATCGGCTGGCCCGAGCGCACCGATTGCTCCAGTTCGGCAAAGGTCGCCCAGAACGGCGGCAGGCCGAACATCCGGTCCAGCGCATCAGGGTGGGCCCCGACGGCAGCTGCCAGTTCGGCAGCACTGCGGGACGTCTCGTCGAGCTGGTCGGCAATGGCCATGTTGGCAGCCACGTGCAGGCTGCGCGCCAGGCAGTAACCGGCCGCCATCTGTCGAATGGCGTCGAACGGATCTTCATCTGCCATCGGAACGCCTCCTCCCGGGATTGTAGTGGTGGCCGTTGCCCTCTGCTAATCTTCGGGCCGTCGCCGGTTCCTGGACCCAAGGCACCTCCCGGGAGGTTGCTGCATGAGTGATTCACGGACCGACAAGCCCGTCGGGCGCGTAGCGGGGTTGTGGCGTTATCCCATCAAGTCGATGGCCGGCGAGGCATTGGCCGAAGTCGACGTCTCATGGCACGGGCTCACGGGGGACCGCCGCTGGGCCTTCATGAGGCGGGAGGTTCGCCAGAGCGGTTTCCCGTGGCTGACGCTGCGCGAGCGACACGACATGGGCCTCTACCGGCCATCCTTTGCCAACCCGGCCCGACCCGACAAGTCGGCGGTAATCGTGCAGACAC
>CAZMVP010000211.1:0-1858 GCA_964569355.1 uncultured Chromatiaceae bacterium
ACGCCGTTTGTCAGCGTGAATATCGGCTACGTGTCGGTGGACACCAACATCGCCACCGGCCCGCCGCAGCTCGGTTGCTGGTGGGATCCGTGGTATGGCTACATGTGCAGCACCTTCGTCGACACGAAGACCGAAGACGCCTTCAGCTACGGGCTCGGGGTCGGCGGCCGCTGGGACTTTGCCCCGGGCTGGTTCGGGCGATTGAGCCTCGAGGGGCGCTGGATCGACATCGACCACGCCAACGGCACCCCCGACTTCCAGGGCCTGCGCCTGGATATCGGCCGGAAGTTCTGACACCGGGCGCCGTATCATGGCCGAGCAGGTGAACATCGCGGACTGGGCCAGCATCTACCTGGCCGACGAGATTCCCGTGGCCGAGTTCTGCGAGGTTTTCGAGCGCTGGTGGCATGCGGATCGCGGCGGTCTGTCCGAGGCGGGGCTTGCCGCCGCGAAAGTCCTGATGGATGCGATTGCCTGGTATTCGAAGGGCAATGGCGCCTGCATCCCGCCGGGCAAGGTGCGCGACGAGGCGTCGGTTCGCTCGGCCGTCGTGGATTTCCTGGAGTTCGTGCTGCGGGACCGGAACGCGCTGGCAGCCGGGCAGGCAAGAGGTCCGGGCTAGCACCATGGATGGCGCCATCATCGCCCGCATCCTGCATGTCATCGGCGTCGTGCTGTGGATCGGCGGCGTCGGCTTCGTGACCACCGTGCTGCTGCCGGGTATCCGCCGGTTCAAGGCAGCCGACGAACGGGTGGCGTTCTTCGAGGCGGTCGAGCAGCGCTTTGCGTGGCAATCCAGGGCCACCACGCTGCTGGTCGGCGGCAGCGGGCTTTACCTGGTCGTGACCTGGAACCTCTGGAGCCGTTTCCTGAGCGGTGCCTTCTGGTGGATGCACGCGATGGTGCTGGTGTGGCTCTTCTTCACCATCATGCTGTTCATCGCCGAGCCCCTGTTCCTGCACCGCAAGCTGCTGGAGGAGGCCAAGCGCCAGCCGGAAGCGACCTTCCGGCGCATCGAGCGGATGCACTGGATCCTGCTCACGATCAGCCTGATCGCGGTGTTCGGCGCCGTGGCTGGCAGCCACGGCATGGTGTTCTGATCGGCCCGGGGGCCGACAGCAGGCGCAGCCGCGTCAGGACCTCAAGTGTTGTGCTCGTGCAGCCAGGTCATGAGTTGCACCTTGCGGCTGCCTTCCGCCTCGACGAGCAGTTGCCTTGAATCGCTGGGGTTCTTGACCGGTTCCCGGCCGGTGAGGGCGACGATATAGGGATCGTAGCCGGCGAGATCGACATCGGAATCCAGGTTGCGGGCGGGCCGGGAGTCTCCCGGGGAATTCGACGTTGCCATAAGGGACTTTCTGCTGCTGTTGTTTTTCTCTAGAGACTGCTGAAACGGTTTGACACGAGTGGACTATAGCCGGGCAAACCTTACTGGTGGCTGAAATTCCACATAAGATTCGATGTGGAAAATCCCTACATCATCACCGGCTGTTGCGCACACGCAGCGCCCGATCGAAGGAGGAAGACGATGCCCTGGATGCTGCTGACCGTAGCCGGCCTGCTGGAGATCGGCTGGGCGGTGGGACTGAAATACACCGAAGGTTTCAGCCGACCGCTGCCGACCATGCTCACGCTGGCGGCGATGCTGGGCAGCATGTGGTTGCTGGCGCTCGCGGTCCGGGACATTCCGCTGGGTACCGCCTATGCGGTGTGGACCGGCATCGGCGCGGTTGGTACCGCGATCCTCGGCATCGTGCTGCTCGGCGAGCCTGCCACCCTGGTCCGGCTGGCCTGCATCGGCCTCGTGGTCGCCGGCATCGGCGGGCTGAAGCTGGCCGGCTGACCCGACCGGCTGACC
>CAZMVP010000211.1:1958-3597 GCA_964569355.1 uncultured Chromatiaceae bacterium
CCGGCTGACCCGACCGGCTGACCTGACCAGCTGACCAGGCATGAATCCGGCACGTCTTGCCGACCTGACGCTGGTCGTCCACGCGTTGTTCGTGGCCTTCGTCGTGGTCGGGCTCTTCCTGATCATCGCCGGCATCTTCCGCGGCTGGCGCTGGGTGCGCCAGCCGCTGTTCCGGTATGTGCATCTGCTGGCGATCGGCATCGTCGTCCTGGAGTCCTGGTTCGGCGTCGAGTGTCCGTTGACCACCCTCGAGGCTGCGTGGCGCCTCGAGGCGGGCGAGGCCGGCAATGGCATGTCATTCATCCAGTACTGGCTGTACCGCGCGCTCTACTACCGTGCGCCGGACTGGGTCTTCACGCTCGCCTACACGCTGTTCGGCGCGGCCGTGCTGGTGGCCTGGTGGATCGCTCCGCCGATACGTGGAAGCCACCGGGCACGCGGGGTGGAAGGTCCGGGCGGCCCACCGACAATCCGCTAGACTCGGCACCATGATCAGACCAGGTACCACCGAAGGACCGGGGCCCCTGTCGGCACTCGAACGCCGTGTCCTTGAAGCGATGGTGACAGGCGATGCGGCGGGTTTCGACCTGTTGCGCCAGCAGCTGGCCTCCGCCACGACGGTCTCGCGCACCTACAGTGGCGTGGGCGTGGTGACGCGCATCGCGGTCCCCGCCAGCCTTGCCGCCGTGCCGGCCGATGTATCGATACCGCTGCGCCCGCTGCTCGCCACCCATCCACGACTGCCCGAGGGCACCGAGTTCCTGCTGCAGCTCCGCAACGGGCGGCTCGCGGTGCTGGAGGCCTATTGCCTGCAGGGCGACTGGCCGGTGGACGAGCAGGCCTTCCGGATTGCCGGCTGAAGGCCACCATCCCCAGTCGCCATCCCTAGTCACCATTCAGGCATGCCCCCGATCCGCTACACGCCATACGCCGTCGCCCGGGCCGTGCCTCATGTCGTGGTCGACGGCGCGCCATTGCCGTCGACGAAGCTCACGCTGTCCCATTGGCCGAACAACCGGTCGCCGGATGCGGTGAGGCGCGATACCTCGACCGGTACCGTCTTTGCGTACCTGGACCGGCCGGCGTTGCACCAGGATCTCGACTGGGTCACCAACAACCACTTCGATGAAGACGGCTTGTTCGGGATCTACGCGCTGACCGAGCCTGCCGCCGCGTGCGAGGATCGCGAGCTCCTGATCGACGGTTCCTTCGCCGGGGATTTCGGCGTGGTGTCCGCCGTGGATGCCGCGCGCCTGGTCTTTGCCATCGAAGCGCTGGCTGATCCGGACTCAAGCCCCTTGCCGGCCGAGGTCTTTGCCGAGCCCGATCGCGTCGCGGCACTCTATGTCGCGCTGCTGGAAGCCCTGCCTTCGCTGCTGCGCGATCGCCGCGATGGCTGGCCGCGCTATGGCGATCTCTGGGCCGCCCAGGACGAGCACCTGGCCGCGAGCCGGGCATTGCTGGCCGATGGCGTGGTGACACTCACCGAGTCCACCCCGCTCGACCTGGCCGTGGTGCGCATGCCACCCCACCTCCGGCGGCGCACCGTCCGCCGCCACCTGGAAGACGAGCTGGCCGCCGTGCATCCGTTCGCGATCAACAGCGCAACGCGGTGCTCGCGGCTCCTCAAGGTGCAGGG
>CAZMVP010000212.1:0-3562 GCA_964569355.1 uncultured Chromatiaceae bacterium
CCGGTGATGGCCTGGGCCTTCTCCGGCGTGTAATCGCGCTTGCAGAGCTCGGTGACCTTCGAGAACACCGTGGTGACCTCGATCTCGCCCTTCGGCGTCCGGACCTTCCAGCGCCCTTCGACCTTGGGCTTCAGGTTGGCAAGCTTCAGCGTCGGCGGCACGGCTGGCGTCGGGACCGGCGTGCCCGGCGGGTCGCCGTAGCCGGTGGCCGGGGCCTTCACGGCCTGGTTGCTCAGCTCATCCCAGAAATAGAAGGTCTTGCCGGCCCGATCGTCGCTTTCGCCGAAATCGCTGGCCCGCAGGAACTTGTTGTTGTCCGTGCGCACCAGGAACGGCAGGTCGGTCTGCTCCCGCACGTAGTCCCAGTCGACCATGCCTTCATCGAGGATGGTCTGCACCATGGCCATCGCGAGTGCGGTGTCGGTGCCGGGCTTCGGATTGAGCCATTTCGAGCTGTGGATCGCGGTCTGGCTGAACTCCGGCGTGATGGTGATGACTTCGGTACCGTTGTACCTGGCTTCCCAGAAGAAGTGTGCGTCGGGTATGCGCGTGGCCGCCGGGTTGCAGGCCCAGATTAGCACGCACTTCGACTTGAACACGGCCGCCATGTTGTCGCCCGGCAGGCTGAAGCCGAGCGTCATGTACGCGCCGGCCGGCAGGTCGCCGACACCGGCGAAGGTTTCAGGCACCACGATGCCGGTGGAGTTGGCGAAGCGGAACAACGCGGTGAACGTCGCCCGCTTCAGGATCATCTGCGTGCCCATCGCGAAGGTGATGGAGCCCGGGCTGGACTCCATGGCGTATTGCAGGAACCGGTCGGTGATCTCGTCGATCGCCTGGTCCCAGCTCAGGCGCTCCCACTTGCCCTCGCCGCGCTCGCCGACCCGCTTCATCGGGTAGAGCACGCGCTGCTTGCCGTACATGTACTTGGACTGGCGCATGCCCTTCTGGCAACCACGCGGACCGTAGTCCGGCGTGTCCTCGCCCGAGCGGCCATACTCGCCCTGCTGCTCCTCGCGCCAGACGATGCCGTTCTTCACGTAGATGTTGAAGGCGCAATGCCCGGTGCAGTTGATGCCGCGGCTGCCGCGGACCACGCGGTCCCAGGTCCACTTCTTGCGCATCATGTCTTCCCACACGCCGTAGACGGGCGGTGGCTCGGCAGCGAGGACGTCGGTGGCTGCCATGTACTTGAGCGAGAGCGCTGCAGCGGCGGCAGCACCGGACCCCTTCAGAAACCCACGACGGTCGGTGGCGAAGTCAGCCATGCTGTTGCTCCTCGGGAAAGTACTGCGAGTCTACTGTAATCACGCCGTCAATCGCGAACCCCGGCCTGCATCACCTGACTTACAGCAGGCCGGCCTTCACGAGGCGCTCTATGTTCTCCTCCTGCCGACGGCGGAATGCATCCCGCGCCGGTGGCTCGATCACTTCATTGTTGCGCAGCAGGAAGTTCGGGTGGTGGTAGTCGGCCGCTGCATAGCTCCTGGCATAGATGCCGAACGGCTGGCGCGACATCACGTTCGACATGGCGGTGCGCCGGCGGGTCCGGCGCAGCGCACCGATATCCAGGACGGCATTCGCATTCATGGCTTCACCGCCCTGCGCGGCCTGGGCCAGGATATGGCCGTTGAAGTCCACGATCTTGGACATCGCGCTGCAGGTGTACGGCGGGATCGGGATGTCGTCGATCGAGGCCGTGTTGGCCGAGATGACGAACACCTGGTTCTCGACGGCCCGGGCCAGGCGGCAGGTTTCCTTGACGGTCCGCTCCGCGCTGCCGGGTTCGCTGGTCGGATGCAGGATCACTTCGGCGCCCCGCATGACGAGGCAGCGGGTGATCTCCGGGTACAGGATTTCCTCCGACGCAATCGTGCCCAGGTTGCCGATCGGGGTCCTCACCACGGGGAAGATCGCATCTTCGCCATAGACGTCGAGGTACTTGTCCCAGACATCATGCGGTGTCGGCTCGAAACAGGAGGTCAGGCGCCGGTAGCGCAGGATCACATCGCCATTCGGGCCGATGATGAAGCAGGTCTGGAAGTACAGCGTCGGGAAATGCGGATCGACTTCGTAGACATTCCCGGACAGGTACAGGTTGTGGGTTTGCGCGATCCGGCCCAGTGCTTCGTACTCGGGGCCGTTCTGTTCCAGGCAGGCGCGGTCCCGCCACTCCTGCACCGACTCGCGCATCGGGAAACCGGTGACTGCATACTCGGGCAGGGCAACGAGCTTCACCGGCAGGCCGTAGAAGAACTTGTGGAAACCTGCCGCAGCGGCCGTGTATTCCCCGATCCGCGCGATGTTCTCGTTGATCCGTACCCTGGCCGAGGCCCGGTCGGTGCATCGATAGATGCCCTTGACCGACACCTGCATCGCGACCCCGATGTATTCACAGTTCTCTGGCTGGTTGTCCAAGCGTCGGCTCCCGGGAAATTTGCAGCGGCACAGTATAGAGAAACATCCCGCATCTGCCTGCAACGAGACGTGTTTCCGTCCGCGTGGCAGTAGTGGAAAATCCCGGCAGGCATCCGGCCGGCGCGTGGATTACTATCCCCTGCATGACAGACAACCGCGGTTCCGACCCGTCATCGCCGAGCGCCGTCCGCGGCGCCTCTTCGGCCTACACGCCACCGCAGGCGCGGCCGGGCTGGAGCGGCAACGGCATGGTTGCCACGCTGAACGACACGGGCTTCATGTTCGAGGTCCGCGACCGCTTCGCCGATGCCTTCATCGAGCAGGCCGGCCGGCTCGGCCGGACGACGGGGCAGCCCGTGCTCGAGGTCGGCTGCGCCTACGGCGTATCGACCATTCCCGCCCTCGAGGCCGGCGCCAGGATCACTGCCTCCGACCTCGAGCAGCGGCACCTCGATGTCCTGCGTGACAAGGTGCCGCCCCCCCTGCTGCCCCGGCTCGAGCTACTGGCCGGCGCGCTGCCCCACATGGATTTCCCAGTGGGCAAGTTCGGCGCAATCCTCTGTTCGCGGGTGCTGCACTTCCTCTCGGGCGAAGACATCGACGCCTCGGTCCGCAAGATGGCGGGCTGGCTCGCTCCCGGCGGACACCTGTACCTGGTGGCGGACACGCCCTACGGCATCTGGCGGCGCAAGGTGCCGGAGTTCGAGGCCGCCAAGGCCCGCGGCGATCGCTGGCCAGGCCTGATGGTCGGCCTGCACAACTACCTGCCGGAAAGCGCCACGGCCAAGGCGAAGGCGGCGAAGAAGCGCATCGACAAGCCGGCTTTCATGAACGTGCTTGATCCGGACCTGCTGTCCCGGACCTGCCTCGAGGCAGGCCTCACCGTGCTCGATGCCGCCTTCATCCCGCGGCCGGACTTCGCCGGCCCTGGCCGCATGGACGATCGCGAGAACGCGGGCGTCCTGGCCGTGAAGCCCGCCTGATTCCGCGTCCGTCGCCGGCTTAGGCCCCGGGGCCGGCGCGGCAAAGCGTGACGCGGTCCGGGGTCCGTCACGGCAGCCATTGTTACCGTCGCCCTGTTGCGTCCTCCACAGGCTGCACGGGCATTACGGCAAATGGCTGCGACCGGGAGTCCAGACCGCAC